>NZ_BAAHBM010000077.1:0-12430 GCF_054776675.1 Angustibacter aerolatus | reverse complement strand
ACCGCGACGAAGAAGGCGACCGCGACGAAGAAGGCGACCGCGACGAAGAAGGCGACCGCGACGAAGAAGGCGACCGCGACGAAGAAGGCGACCGCGAGCACGACGGCCCCCGCGAAGCAGTCGACCGTCACGAAGGCCACCGCGAAGAAGGCGACCGTCACGAAGGCCACCGCGAAGAAGGCGACCGCCACGAAGGCCACCGCGCGGTCGGCGCAGGCCACCCCGGCGTCCGGTCGCGCCGCTGGCCGGGCGGTGACCCGGCAGCCGGTGGTGGCGAACGGGCGGGCCGAGGCGCTGCCGGTGCGCGAGGACGAGTCGCCGTGGACGCCGGCCGAGCTGGCGCAGGTGCGCGGCGAGCTCGACGCCGACGTCGCCCGGCTCGGCGGCGAGATCGCCCTGGCCGAGCGCGACCTCGCGGTGCTGGTGCGCGACTCCGGAGACGGGGCGGGTGACGACCAGGCCGACTCGGGCGCCAAGACGTTCGAGCGCGAGCACGAGATCGCCCTCGCCAACACCCACCGCACGATGCTCGAGCAGAGCCTGCGCGCGCTGGCCCGCATCGACGACGGCAGCTACGGCGTCTGCGAGTCGTGCGGCCAGCCGATCGGCAAGATGCGGCTCCAGGCCTTCCCGCGTGCGACCCTGTGCGTGTCATGCAAGCAGCAGCAGGAGCGTCGGTAGCCACCGGCACCGGGTCCGCGCGCCGCCGTCCCCTGACGGTCGCGCTCGTCGTCCTCACCCTCGCGGTGCTGGCCGTCGACCAGGCCACGAAGGCGCTCGCGGTGGCGCGGCTGCGACCCGACGACCCGGTGCCGCTCGTCGGCGAGCTGCTGCAGCTGCACCTGATCCGCAACCCCGGCGCGGCGTTCTCGCTGGGTACCGGCGCCACCTGGGTGCTCACCGTCGTCGCGGCGGTGATCGTCGTGGTCGTGGTGCGCAGCGCCCGTCGCCTCGGCAGCCGCGCCTGGGCGGTCGCGCTGGGTCTGCTGCTCGGTGGGGCGCTGGGCAACCTGGTCGACCGGCTGGTGCGCACGCCCGGCCTCGGGCGCGGGCACGTCGTCGACTTCATCGCCTACGGCCACCTGTTCATCGGCAACGTCGCCGACGTCGCGATCGTCGTCGCGGCGGCCCTGATGGCGCTGCTCAGCCTGCGCGGCGTCGGCCTCGACGGGCGCCGCGGCGACCGGCAGGCGGCCGGGTCCGCCGACGCGGCCGAGCCCGAGGGCGGTGCCGGGCGTGGGTGACCTGCGCTCGCTGCCGGTGCCCGACGGTCTCGAGGGCGAGCGGCTCGACGCCGCGCTGGCCCGGCTCTTCGGGCTGTCGCGCACCCGCGCCGCCGACCTGGCCGCCAACGACCTGGTGCGGCTCGACGGCGAGCTCGTGGGCAAGTCCGAGCGGGTGCGGGCCGGCGCGTGGCTGGAGGTCGAGCTGCCGTCGGCCGCGCCCGTCGTCGAGGTGGTGGCCGAGCCGGTCGAGGGGCTGCGCGTCGTGCACGACGACGACGACGTGGTGGTGGTCGACAAGCCGGTCGGCGTCGCGGCCCACCCCAGCCCGGGGTGGACCGGGCCGACCGTCGTCGGCGGGCTGGCGGCGGCCGGGTACCGCGTCTCGACGTCCGGGGCGGCAGAGCGGCAGGGCGTGGTGCACCGGCTCGACGTGGGCACGTCCGGGTTGATGGTCGTCGCGAAGAGCGAGCACGCCTACACGGTGCTGAAGCGCGCGTTCAAGGAGCGCACGGTCGAGAAGGTCTACCACGCCGTCGTGCAGGGCCACCCCGACCCGCTGCGCGGCACGATCGACGCGCCGATCGGTCGGCACCCGCAGCACGACTGGCGCTGGGCCGTGACGGCCGCGGGCAAGCCGAGCGTCACCCACTACGAGGTGGTCGAGGCGTTCCGGTCTGCGTCGCTGACCGAGGTGCACCTCGAGACCGGTCGCACGCACCAGATCCGGGTGCACTTCTCGGCGCTGCGCCACCCGTGCGTCGGCGACGTGACGTACGGCGCCGACCCCGACCTGGCCCGCCGGCTGGGGCTGACGAGGCAGTGGCTGCACGCGGTGCGCCTGGGCTTCGAGCACCCGGCGACGGGGGAGCGCGTGGTCTTCTCCAGCACGTACCCGGACGACCTGCAGACCGCGCTCGACCGCCTGCGCGACCAGGTCTAGCGGCCCCCGGCGCGCGACACGCCCGGGCCGTCCCGGCGACACGCCGCGTGGCCTGCCGGGTCGTCCGGCAGGGGCCTGGGCTGTCGGTGTCGCGACATAGGATCGCAGCCATGCCCGACGGTTCGTTCGCACACCTGCACGTCCACACCGAGTACTCGATGCTGGACGGCGCGGCGCGCATCGACGACCTGTTCGCCGAGGCCGCTCGGCAGGGCATGCCGGCCATCGCGACCACCGACCACGGCTACGTCTTCGGCGCCTACGAGTTCTGGAAGGCCGGCCAGAAGCACGGCGTGAAGCCGATCATCGGGCTCGAGGCGTACCTCACGCCGGGCACCAGCCGGTTCGACCGCACCCGGGTCAAGTGGGGCGACGGCGGGCGCGACGACGTGAGCGGCGGCGGCGCCTACACGCACATGACCATGCTGGCCCGCACCACCGGCGGCATGCACAACCTCTTCCGGCTGGCGTCGCGCGCCTCGCTCGAGGGCATGTACTTCAAGCCCCGCATGGACCGCGAGCTGCTGCAGACCTACGGCGACGGGCTCATCGCGACCACCGGCTGCCCCGGCGGCGAGGTGCAGACCCGGCTGCGGCTGGGGCAGTACGACGAGGCGGTGCGCGCGGCGTCCGAGTTCCGGGACATCTTCGGCGCCGAGAACTTCTACTGCGAGCTGATGGACCACGGGCTCGGCGTCGAGCGCCAGGTGCAGCGCGACCTGCTGCGGCTGGCCCGCCAGCTCGACCTGCCGCTGGTCGCCACCAACGACCTGCACTACACCCGGGCCGAGGACCACACCGCGCACGCCGCGCTGCTGTGCGTGCAGTCCGGCTCGACGCTCGCCGACCCCAACCGGTTCAAGTTCGACGCCGAGGACTTCTACCTCAAGAGCGCCGCCGAGATGCGGCACACCTGGCGCGAGCTGCCCGAGGCCTGCGACAACACCCTGCTGATCGCCGAGCGCTGCGAGGTGTCGTTCACCGAGGGCGAGGGCCGGTTCATGCCGCGCTTCCCGGTGCCCGAGGGCGAGTCCGAGCAGTCCTGGTTCGTGCAGGAGGTCGAGGCCGGCCTGCGCCGCCGCTACCCGGCCGGCGTCCCCGACGACGTGCGCCGGCAGGCCGAGTACGAGATCGAGGTCATCGTCGGCAAGGGGTACCCCGGGTACTTCCTCGTCGTCGCCGACTTCATCAACTGGGCCAAGGCCAACGGCATCCGGGTCGGCCCGGGCCGCGGGTCGGGTGCGGGCAGCATGGCGGCGTACGCGATGGGCATCACCGACCTCGACCCGCTGCAGCACGGCCTGATCTTCGAGCGCTTCCTCAACCCCGAGCGCATGTCGATGCCCGACTTCGACGTCGACTTCGACGAGCGCCGGCGCGGCGAGGTCATCCGCTACGTCACCCAGAAGTACGGCGACGACCGCGTCGCGCAGATCGTCACCTACGGCACCATCAAGGCCAAGCAGGCCGTGAAGGACGCCGGCCGCGTGCTGGGCTACCCGTTCGCGATGGGCGACCGCATCACGAAGGCGATGCCGCCGGCGGTCATGGGCAAGGACGTCCCGCTCGCCGGCATCTTCGACGAGAAGCACAAGCGCTACTCCGAGGCCGGCGAGTTCCGGGCCCTGCACGCCGAGGACGCCGACGTGCGCCGGGTGGTCGAGACCGCGCGCGGGCTCGAGGGCCTGAAGCGGCAGTGGGGCGTGCACGCGGCCGGCGTGATCATGTCGAGCGACCCGCTCGTCGACCTCATCCCGATCATGCGCCGCGAGCAGGACGGCCAGATCATCACGCAGTTCGACTACCCGAGCTGCGAGACGCTCGGCCTGGTCAAGATGGACTTCCTCGGCCTGCGCAACCTGACGATCCTCGACGACGCCCTGCAGAACGTCGAGGCCTCGCGCGGCATCACCATCGACCTCGACGAGCTGAGCAAGACGCTCGACGACGGCCCCACCTACGAGCTGCTGGCCCGCGGCGACACGCTCGGCGTCTTCCAGTTCGACGGCGGCCCGATGCGCTCGCTGCTGCGACTCATGCGCCCCGACAACTTCGAGGACATCTCGGCCGTGGGCGCGCTCTACCGCCCGGGCCCGATGGGTGCGAACTCGCACACGAACTACGCCCTGCGCAAGAACAAGCAGCAGGACGTCACCTACGTGCACCCCGAGCTGGCCGAGGCGCTCGAACCGATCCTCGGCACGACGTACGGCCTGATCGTGTACCAGGAGCAGGTCATGGCCATCGCGCAGCAGCTGGCCGGGTACACGCTCGGCAAGGCCGACCTGCTGCGCCGCGCGATGGGCAAGAAGAAGCGCGAGGTGCTCGACGCCGAGTACGTCGGGTTCGAGCAGGGCATGCTCGACCGCGGCTTCTCGGCCGCGTCGATCAAGGCGCTCTGGGACGTGCTGGTGCCGTTCTCCGACTACGCCTTCAACAAGGCGCACAGCGCGGCGTACGGGCTGGTGTCGTACTGGACGGCGTACCTGAAGGCCAACTACCCGGCCGAGTACATGGCCGCGGTGCTCACCAGCGTGCGCGACGACAAGGACAAGTCGGCGCTGTACCTCAACGAGTGCCGACGCATGGGCATCAAGGTGCTCCCGCCGGACGTCAACGACTCCGACGCCGAGTTCACCCCCGTCGGCACCGACATCCGCTTCGGCCTGACTGCCGTGCGCAACGTCGGCGCCAACGTCGTCGAGGCGATGCGCGCCTCGCGGGAGGAGAAGGGCCGCTTCGGGTCGTTCCAGGACTTCCTCGAGAAGGTCCCCGCCGTGGTGTGCAACAAGCGCACCATCGAGTCGCTCATCAAGGCCGGTGCCTTCGACTCCCTCGGGCACTCCCGGCGCCAGCTCGTCGAGGCGCACGAGCGCGCCGTCGACTCCGTCATCGGGCTGAAGCGCAAGGAGGCCACCGGCCAGTTCGACCTGTTCGGTGCGATGGGTGGCGACGACGACGACGCGGGCGGCCTGTCGGTCGAGCTGCGCGAGGTCGGCGAGTGGGACAAGCACGAGAAGCTGAAGTTCGAGCGCGAGATGCTCGGCCTGTACGTCAGCGACCACCCGCTGTTCGGCGTCGAGCACGTGCTGGCAGGGGCGGCCGACTGCTCGATCGCCTCGTTCCTCACCGACGACTCCCGTCCGGACGGCTCGAACGTCACGATCAGCGGCATGATCAGCGGGCTGCAGCGCAAGATGACGAAGAACGGCAACCCGTGGGCGATCGCCACCGTCGAGGACCTCGAGGGCGCGGTCGAGGTGCTGTTCTTCCCGCAGACCTACCAGACCGTCTCGACGATCCTCACCGAGGACCTCGTCGTCGTGGTGCGCGGCCGGGTGAACCGGCGCGACGAGGTGCCGACGATCTACGCCGCCGAGCTCACCGTGCCCGACCTGTCCGAGGGCCCGCGCGGGCCGGTCGTCATCGCGATGCCGGTGACCCGGTGCACCCCGCCGGTCGCCGAGCGGCTCAAGGACGTGCTGGCCACGCACCCGGGCGTCACCGAGGTGCACCTGCGGCTCACCCAGTCCGGCCGCGAGACGGTGATGCGGCTCGACGACCGGCTGCGGGTGACCGCCGGGCCGGCGCTGTTCGGCGACCTCAAGCAGCTGCTCGGCGCCAGCTGCCTGGTCGGGTGAACACCGAGCGGGTTGTCACCGGTCACGTCTAGACTCACACCGCTGCGCCACAGGGGACCGCAGCACCACTCGAGGGGGGAACGCTCCACCATGCCCGACCAGCCCAGCCAGCCCAGCCAGCCCAGCCAGCCCGGCCAGCCCGACCAGCCGTTCACGCCGCAGTACGGCGGCCAGCCGTCGTCGCCCGGTCAGCCCGGTCAGCCCGGCCAGCCCGACGTCGTCGAGTGGGGCCAGGGGACGCCGATCGGCGAGTCGTCCGCGCCGGAGCGCTCGGGCAGCCGCAAGAAGCTCGGGATCGGCATCGGTGCCGGCGTCGTGGCGGTGGGCCTGCTCGCCGGCGGCGGCGCGCTCGCGGCCAGCCGGCTCGGCGGCGGGGGCGCCCAGCCCGACGAGGTGGTGCCGGCCACGGCGCTCGGCTACGTCGGCGTCGACCTCGACCCGTCCGCCGGCCAGAAGCTCGACGCGCTGCGGTTCTTCCGCAAGTTCCCGGACGCCGCGAAGCGGGTCCAGGGCGACGGCGACCTGCGCAAGGCGCTGTTCGACGTGGCCAACTCCGACGGCGACCTCGGCACCTGGGCGACCGACGTCGAGCCGTGGCTCGGCCAGCGGGCCGGCGTCGCCGTGCTGCCGCCCACGAAGGAGGGTGGCGACCCGCGCACCGTCGTGGTGCTCGCGGTGACCGACGCCGACAAGGCGAAGGCCGGGATCGCGAAGGTCAGCAAGGGCGAGGCGGTCTGCGAGTTCCCCGACGGCTTCGCCGTGTGCGGCGAGAAGACCGACGCGCACGCCCTGCAGCTCGACGTGGCCGCCGCCGAGGACGCCTCGCTCGCCGACGACGCCACCTACCAGTCGGACGTCGAGGCAGCCGGCGGCAGCGGCGTGCTGCACACCTGGTTCGACCTGGCGAAGGTGCGCGAGGCGGTACCCGACTCGCTCGGCCAGCTCGGTGGCGTGCAGGCGTCGACGGTCGGCGACGCGCTGAAGGGCCGGGTCGCGGCCACGGTGCGCTTCGACGGCGCCGCGGTCGAGCTCAGCGGCCGTCTCGTCGGCGGACCGAAGGTGCCGACCGGCACCGCGCGCGCCGCCGTCGGCGACCTGCCGGCCGACACCGTCGCGGCGCTCGCCGTCGGCGTGGCACCCGGTGCGGTGCAGCAGGCGTGGGACAACGCCCGCGCGACGCTCAAGGCCTCGGGCGCCGAGGCGCAGTTCGGCGCCCAGCTGCAGCGGCTGCAGCAGGCGACCGGCCTGCAGCAGGTCGCCGACCTGGCCGCCGCGCTGGGCGACCGGGTGACCGTCGCCGACGGCGCCGGGCAGCCGACGCCGCAGGTGGCCGTGCGACTCGGCGGCGACGCCGCGGCCGTCGGCAAGGTGCGCAGCGTCGTCGAGCAGGCGGCCGGCGGCACGAGCTCGGGCCTGCAGCTGGCGTCGGCTCCTGCGGGCGACGACACCGTGCTGTCGAACGACCAGGCCTACGCGGCGAAGGTGGCTGCCGGCTCGGGCCTGGGCGCCAGCGCCGCCTTCCGCGCCGCGGCGCCGCACGCGTCCGACGCGTCCGCCGTGCTGTACGTCGACGTCGCGAAGGCGCTGGAGCAGGCCGGGTCGCTCGTCGGTGGGGACGCGTCGGTGCAGCGCAACCTGAAGCCGCTGCAGTCGCTCGGCGTCACGAGCACCACCTCGGGCGACACGGTCTCCTTCACCGCCCGCGTCACGACCCGGTGATCTCGCACCGTCGCGCCGTGGCCGGCCCTCCGGGGGTCGGCCGCGGGCGGCGGTGCCGTCCGGCCCGGACGCCTCTCGAACCGGTCGCGTCCAGGCGACGCCCAGGTCACGACCGTAGGGTGACCGCGTGAGCGACACCTCCCACGGCCCCTACGCCCCGTCGGGGTCGGGCACGCCGCTGCCGGTGCTGCAGCCGGTCACCCGGCGGCGCCGCCCGCTCGGCCGGCTGCGGCGCGCCAGGCCGGGCCGCCCGGTCGGAGGTCCGCTCGGGTCGTCCGCCGACGGCGCAACCGGCTACGGCGTGGTCTCCGGCGGCCGCAGCCGGCCTGCCGCCGCGTCGGCCGCTCCCGTGCTCTTCGGGATCGGTGCGACGGTGCTGCTCGGCCTGCTCCTCGGACTCCTGTGGTGGGCGCTCGCTCCCGTGGCCCGCGCCCAGGTGCAGGGCGACCAGGTGCTGCTGCAGGGGCACGCCGAGCTGCAGGCCGCGCAGGACGGCTGGTTCGTCGTCGTCACCGGCCTCGCCGGCGTGCTGGTGGCCACCCTCGTCGCGCTGCGGCCGGCGCGTCGCGAGGCGCTGCGCGCGCTCCTCGCCGTGGTGCTCGTCGCGGTCGCCGGGCTCGTCGCCTGGCGGTTCGGCGAGCTGCTCGGCCCGTCGTCGCTCGTCGAGCAGGTGCGGGCCGGCGACGACCGGCCGCTGACCCCGCTGGCGCTGCACGCGCTGTCGGCGCTGGCCGCGGGTCCGCTGCTGTGCGCCGTGACCCTGTTCGTCGCCGCCCTGCTCAGCGGGGGTCCGGCGGCTCGCGCACCAGGTCGGTAGCCGGCACCGAGGGCGCCAGGTCGAGCAGCAGCAGCTCGCGCCGCAGCATGGTGCGGGCCGCCCGCAGCCGGGTGGCGGCATCGGGCGCCTCCAGCAGCGACTGCCGCTCGCCGGGGTGCAGCAGCACCGCGCCGGCCACCACCCACGACAGCAGGGTGGCGTCGTGCAGCGCGCTCGAGCCCTCGACGCCGACGCGCTCGCGCCCGTCCGCGCCCTCGACCCCCTCGGTCTCGTCGGCTCCGTCGGCTCCGTCGGCTCCGTCGGCTCTGCGCGGCGACGACGTCTCGCGCACCGTCGTGCCGACCCGGTCCGCGTAGCGGCCGAGCAGCCCGCGCACCCGCTCGACCAGCTCGACGTCCGCCGTCCCGACCGGCTCGGGCAGCGGCTCGACCCGTCCGGTCAGGTACGACGTGCCGGCGCTCTCGTCGAGCCCGAGCAGGTGGAAGCGCTCGCGGCCGACGGCCACCAGGTCGCTGCTGCCGTCGCCGTGCCGGCGCAGCTGCAGCACCTCGGCCACGCACCCGACCCGGTGCAGCGCGTGCACCTGCTCCGACCCCACCTCGTGGCCGCGGCGGATCGCCACCACGCCGAAGCACGGTCCGCGGCCGCCCGGGCCGGCGCCGCGCGGCACGCGGTCGCCCCCACCGGGCACCAGGGCGTCGACGAGGTCGCGGTAGCGCTGCTCGAACACGTGCAGCGGCAGCACCTGCCCGGGCAGCAGCGTGGTCCCCAGCGGGAACAGCGGCAGCGTCTGGCTCACCCGCCGACCGTACGCGCGGGCACCGCACGGCACGAGCCCCTGGCACGAAGCCGGCCGCCCGCCGTCCGCCCACCGGGCGGGGACGGCGCCGTCGGTGCCCGCCACTATCCTCGGTGTGGTGATCGCACGCACCGACCTCCGTTCCACGCCGCTCGACGCCGTCACCCTGCGCGGCGTGCTGCCCCGGGCCCGGTTCGACGTCGAGGCCGCCCTCGATGTGGTCCGGCCGATCTGCGACGAGGTCCACGTGCGGGGCGTCGCCGCCCTCCACGAGCTGAACGAGCGCTTCGACGGCGTGCGCACCACCGAGCTGCGGGTGCCGGCGCAGGCGCTCGCCGACGCGCTCGAGCAGCTCGACCCGCAGATCCGCGCCGCGCTCACCGAGTCGATCCGCCGGGCCCGGCTCGTGCACCGCGACCAGCGCCGCACCGACACCACCACCCAGGTCGCGCCCGGCGGCGTCGTCACCGAGCGCTGGGTGCCGGTCGGCCGCGTCGGCCTCTACGTGCCGGGCGGCCTGGCCGTGCTGGCCAGCAGCGTCGTGATGAACGTCGTGCCCGCGCAGGAGGCCGGGGTCGAGTCGCTCGTCGTCACCAGCCCGCCGCAGCGCGACAACCCCCCGCAGTTCGCCGGCCTGCCGCACCCCACGGTGCTGGCCGCCTGCGCGCTGCTCGGCGTCGAGGAGGTCTACGCCGTCGGCGGCGCCCAGGCGGTCGCGATGCTCGCCTACGGCGCGAAGGACGGCGACCGGCTGGTCTGCGCGCCGGTCGACCTGGTCACCGGGCCGGGCAACATCTACGTGGTCGCCGCCAAGCGGCTGCTGCGCGGCGTCGTGGGCATCGACTCCGAGGCCGGCCCCACCGAGATCGCGGTGCTCGCCGACGACTCGGCCGACCCGGCGCACGTCGCGGCCGACCTCATCAGCCAGGCCGAGCACGACCCGCTCGCGGCCTCGGTGCTCGTCACCGACAGCGAGCAGCTCGCGACCGCGGTCGAGGGCGAGCTCGAGCGGCAGGTGCCCGCCACCAAGCACGTCGAGCGGGTGCGGCAGGCGCTCGGCGGTGAGCAGTCGGCGATCGTGCTGGTCGACGACGTCGACGCCGGGCTGGCCGTCGTCGACGCCTACGGCGCCGAGCACCTCGAGATCCAGACCCGCGACGCGTCGGCGGTGGCCCGGCGGGTGCGCAACGCCGGCGCGGTGTTCGTCGGCCCGTGGGCGCCGGTGTCGCTCGGCGACTACTGCGCCGGGTCGAATCACGTGCTGCCCACCGGCGGAGCCGCCTGCCACTCCAGCGGCCTGTCGGTGCAGACCTTCCTGCGCGGCATCCACGTCGTCAAGTACGACCGCGCCGCCCTCGGCGAGGTGGCCCGCCACGTCGTCACCCTCGCCGAGGCCGAGGACCTGCCCGGCCACGGCGACGCCGTCTCGGTGCGGTTCGACGGGTCGCTGCCGTGACGACGGTGCAGCAGCCCACCGCCCCGCCGGGCGTCGGCCTCGACGCGCTGCCGCTGCGCGACGACCTGCGCGGCCGCGAGCCGTACGGCGCGCCGCAGCTCGACGTGCGGGTGCGGTTGAACACCAACGAGAACAGCCACGACGTGCCCGAGGCGGTCGCCGTCGCGGTGGTCGAGGCGCTCGCGGGGGAGGTGCGGCACCTCAACCGCTACCCCGACCGGGAGCTGACCGCGCTGCGCGCGGCCCTCGCCGGCTACCTCGGCCACGACCTGCACCCGGCGCAGCTGTGGGCCGCGAACGGCTCGAACGAGGTGCTGCAGCAGCTGCTGCAGGCGTTCGGCGGCCCGGGCCGCACCGCGCTCGGCTTCACGCCGTCGTACTCGATGCACCCGATCATCGCCACGGGCACCGGCAGCCGGTGGGTCGACGGGTACCGGGCCGGCACCGCTGACGGCTTCGACCTGGGCGCCGCGTCCGCCGCAGACCAGGTGCGCGCGGTCGACCCCGACGTGGTGTTCCTCTGCTCGCCGAACAACCCCACCGGCACCGCGCTCGGCCTCGACGTCGTCGAGGCGGTGCTCGCGGCGAGCGACCGCGCGCTGGTGGTGGTCGACGAGGCGTACGCGGAGTTCGCCCGTCCAGGCACCCCGAGCGCGCTCACCCTGCTGCCGGGCCGCCCGCGGCTGGTGGTCACCCGCACGATGAGCAAGGCCTTCGCGTTCGCCGGGGTGCGGCTGGGGTACCTCGCCGCCGACCCCTCGGTGTGCGACGCGCTGCGCCTGGTGCGGCTGCCCTACCACCTGTCCTCGCTCACCCAGGCCGCTGCGCTGGCCGCGCTGCGGCACGCGGACCTGCTGCTGTCGACGGTCGACGCGGTGATCGCCCAGCGCGACCGGCTGGTCGCCGAGCTGCCCGCGCTCGGCGGCGGCGGCCGGGTGCACGCCGTGCCGAGCGACGCCAACTTCGTGCTGTTCGGCGGGCTCGCCGACGCCCCCGCCACCTGGCGGGCGCTGCTCGCGCACGACGTCCTCGTGCGCGACGTCGGGCTCGCCGGGCACCTGCGGGTCACGGCCGGCACCGCCGAGGAGACGACCGCCTTCCTCACCGCGCTCGACGCGGTGCTCAGCGAGGAGACCGCATGACCCAGCCCGCCGCCCGCCGCCGCACCGCGCGGATCGAGCGCCGCACCGGCGAGAGCAGCGTGCTCGTCGAGCTCGACGTCGACGGCACCGGCCGCGCCGACGTCAGCACCGGGGTCGGCTTCTACGACCACATGCTCACCGCGCTGTCGAAGCACTCGCTGATCGACCTCACCGTGCAGGCCACGGGCGACGTCGACGTCGACGCCCACCACACCGTCGAGGACGTCGCGATCGTGCTCGGGCAGGCGCTGCGCGAGGCGCTGGGCGACAAGCAGGGCATCGCCCGCTTCGGCGACGCGATGGTGCCGCTCGACGAGGCGCTGGCACAGGCCGTGGTCGACGTGAGCGGCCGCCCCTACTGCGTGCACACCGGCGAGCCGGCCGGTCAGGAGCACGTGCTCATCGGCGGGCAGTACGTCGGGTCGCTCACCCGGCACGTGCTCGAGACGCTGGCCTTCCACGCGCACCTGGCGCTGCACGTGCGGGTGCTCGGCGGTCGCGACCCGCACCACGTCGTCGAGGCGCAGTTCAAGGCCGTGGCCCGGGCGCTGCGCGCCGCCGTGGCGCCCGACCCCCGGGTGCAGGGCGTGCCCAGCACCAAGGGGCTGCTCTGAGGTGACCGCCCGGTGACGACGTCCTCGGGGGCCGCGCGCCCGGCCGGGCAGCCGCCCCGCCCCGCTGCGTCGCCGTCCGCGCGCCAGCTGCTCGGCCGGGTCGACGACGTGATGA
>NZ_BAAHBM010000076.1:0-15463 GCF_054776675.1 Angustibacter aerolatus | reverse complement strand
CCGCGGCGGTCGCGTCGAGCTCGGCCGTCGCGCGCACCCGGCCGGCCGCCTGCGCCGACTCGTCGTGCGAGCCGGCCACCGCGGCCGCGCCCGTGCAGAGGGCGCCGACCGCCTCGTGGTACCGGTCGAGCACCTCGTGCAGCCGCAGCAGGACGTCGTCGCCTGCCGGCCGCGGACCGGCCAGCACCAGCTCGCGCGACCGGCGCGCGTGCCCGTGCAGCAGGTCGTGCGCCTGCAGGCTGGCGGCACGCAACCGCGCGACGGCCGCGTCGTCCCAGGTCAGCTCCACGCGCACCCCTTTCGGTAAGGTAAGCCTTACCGAAGGTACACCAGTCAGGCGCGGGGCAGCGGCTCCCGGCCGACCGGCTGCTCGGGCCGCGGCAGCAGCGGTTCGCGCGGCTCGACGGCGAGCTCGAGCGGCGTGGCCGTCGTGACCTCGACGTCGGTGCCGGCGTGCCGCACCGTGAGGCGGGCGTCCGGCCCGTCGTGCAGCTCGTAGCGCACGCGGTCGTGGTCGACGTCGACGACGACGCGCAGCCCGTGCCACATCAGCCGGAACCGCAGGCGGCTGATGCCCTGCGGCAGGTGCGGGTCGAACGCCAGCACGCCCTCGTCGTCGCGCAGCCCGCCGAAGCCCGCCACCAGCGCCGTCCACGCGCCGGCGAGCGAGGCCATGTGCAGGCCGTCGGCGGTGTTGTGGTGCAGGTCGTGCAGGTCGACGAACGCGGCCTCGAAGGCGTAGTCGTGCGCCAGCTCGAGGTGCCCGACCTCGGCGCACATCACCGCCTGCGTCGCCGCCGACAGCGACGAGTCGCGCACGGTGCGGCGCTCGTAGTAGTCGACGTTGCGCGCCTTCTGCTCGGCGGTGAACGC
The DNA here is from genome assembly GCF_054776675.1 of Angustibacter aerolatus. Taxonomy (NCBI): domain Bacteria; kingdom Bacillati; phylum Actinomycetota; class Actinomycetes; order Kineosporiales; family Kineosporiaceae; genus Angustibacter; species Angustibacter aerolatus. The sequence continues at coordinate 14,590 of NZ_BAAHBM010000076.1, read as the reverse complement.
GTGCCCCTGCCAGTGCATCGCCAGCACCAGGTCGGCCTGCTTGATGACCTGGTGCGGGTAGAGGCGCACGTAGGGCTCGTGCAGCAGCAGCGGGTAGTCGTTGCGGCTCGCCTCGAAGTCCCACTCGGCCATCGTCGTGAACCCCTCGCACTGCGGGTGCACGCCGAGCTCCTCGTCGAACGGGATGTGCGCCGCGGCGGCGCAGTCGCGCCAGCGGGCGGTCTCGTCGGTGGTGACGCCGAGCCGGCGGGCGGCGTCCGGGTGCCGCTCGACCGCCTCGGCGGCGCGCACCAGGTTGCTCGCCGCCATCAGGTTCGTGAAGACGTTGTCGCGCACCACCGCGGTGTACTCGTCCGGGCCGGTGACGCCGTCGACGTGCCAGACGCCGTGCCGGTCGTGGTGCCCGAGCGACTCCCACATGCGGGCCGTCTCGACGAGCACCTCGAGGCCGGCGTCGGTCTCGAGGGTGTCGTCGCCGGTGACCAGCCGGTACCGCACGAACGCGGCGGCGATGTCGGCGTTCACGTGGAACGCGCCGGTGCCTGCCGGCCAGTACGCCGAGCACTCCTGGCCGTCGATCGTGCGCCAGGGGAACGTGATGCCCGACAACCCGAGCTGCTCGGCGCGGTCGCGGGCCTGCTCGAGCGTCGACGAGCGCCAGCGCAGCGCGTCGGCGGCGGCGTGCGGCAGCGTGTAGGTGAGCAGCGGCAGCACGAAGCCCTCGGTGTCCCAGAACGCGTGGCCGTCGTAGCCGGGCCCGGTGAGGCCCTTGCCGGCGATGGCGCGGCGCTCGGTGCGGGCGCTGGCCTGCAGCACGTGGAACAGCCCGAAGCGCACGGCCTGCTGCAGCTCGGCGTCGCCCTCGACCTCGACGTCGGCGTTCTCCCAGAACGCGTCCAGGTAGGCGCGCTGCGCGTCGACCAGCCCCTGCCACCCGGCGTACCGCGCGCCGGTGATCGCCGCGGCGACCTGGTCGCGGACGGCCGGCCGCGACCGCAGGCTCGACCAGCCGTAGGCCAGGTACTTGATGATGCGCAACCGCTGCCCGGGAGCGACCTCGCAGGTGATCGTCGTGCGCGCCCAGTCGGGCCCGGTGTCGACGTCGGTCTCGACGCGGGTCGGCGCCTCGACCTCGTGGTCCATCGCCGCGCCCATCAGCAGGTCGCTGACCTTGGTGCGGTGCAGCAGCACGGCGCCGAGGTCGTCCTGCTCGTGCGACACGCCGTCGAGCGGGTGGGTCAGCACCGCCGACACCCGCGGGTCGCCGTGGGTGACCGGCAGGTCCTCGTTGGCCTCGAGCTCGGACTGCACCACCAGCCGCACGGCCTCGGCGTCGTCCGGCACCTCGACGACGTACTCGATCGCCGCGACGCTGCGCTGGTCGAACGACACCAGGCGCGTCGTCCGCAGCCGCACCTCCTTGCCGGCCGGCGAGCGCCAGTGGACGTCGCGGCGCAGCGTGCCGGCCCGCAGGTCGAGGTCGCGCTCGTGCGAGAGCAGGTCGCCGTACCGGACGTCGAACGGCTCGTCGTCGACCAGCAGGCGGATCACCTTGCCGTTGGTGACGTTGACGAGGGTCTGGCCGTCCTCGGGGTAGCCGTACCCGGCCTCGGCGTACGGCAGCGGGCGGGTCTCGTAGTACGACCCGAGGTAGGTGCCGGGCAGGCCGTTCGGCTCGCCCTCGTCGAGGTTGCCGCGCAGCCCGACGTGCCCGTTCGACAGCGCGAACACCGACTCGGTCTGCGCGATGAGGTCGAGGTCGAGCCGGGGTTCGCGGACGTTCCAGGGCTCGACGGGGAAGTACCCGTGGCGGATCACGCGTCGCCGTCCAGCAGCTCGGCGAGGTCGTCGACCACCGTCGTCGCGCCGTGGTCGAGCAGCGCCTGCCGGTGGTGCACGCGGTCGACGCCGATCACCGCCGCGAACCCGCCGGCCCTCCCGGCGGCCACCCCGGACGTCGCGTCCTCGAACACCGCCGCGGCGTCCGGCCCGACGCCCAGCAGCTCGGCGCCGCGCAGGAACGAGTCGGGGGCGGGCTTGCCGCGCAGGTGCTCCTCGCGCAGCGTCACGCCGTCGACCCTCGCCTGCACGTACTCCTCGAGGTGCGTCACCTCGAGCACGTCCTTCGTGTTGGCGGACGACGAGACGACCGCCACCTGCAGCCCGGCGTCGCGCGCCGCGGCGAGGTACCGGCGCGAGCCCTCGAACACCTCGACGCCGTCGCGGTGCAGCACCTGCTGGAACAGCTCGTTCTTGCGGTTGCCGAGCCCGGCGACCGTCTCGCTCGTCGGGTCGTCGTCGGGGTCGCCCTCGGGCAGCGTGATGTCGCGGCTGGCGAGGAAGTCGCGCACGCCGTCCTCGCGCGGCTTGCCGTCGACGTACGTCTGGTAGTCGGCCTCCGGGTCGAACGGCCGCTGCCCCCGCTCGGCGAGGAAGGCGTCGAACATCTGCTGCCACGCCTTCGTGTGCACGCTGGCCGTGTCGGTCAGCACGCCGTCGAGGTCGAACAGGCACGCCGTCACGGCGTCGGGGAGTCCCAGCACGCGCTGAGTGTCCCCCCACACCGGCCCGCGGCGCGCGATGAGTCCGGCGTGGCGCGGCCGTCTCTCTCTGCGACCCCACCCTGAGGAGACCCGCCGTGGACCGCATGCTGTTCGTGAACCTGCCCGTGACCGACCTGTCGAGGGCCCGCGCGTTCTGGGAGGCGCTCGGCTTCGCCTTCGACGACCGCATCAGCGACGACCGCGCCGCCAGCATGCTGATCAGCGAGCAGACCCACGTGATGCTCATGGCGAAGCCGTTCTTCGCGTCCTTCCACGACCGGCAGCCGGTCGACGCCCGCACCCACGCGCAGGTGGTGCTCGCGCTCTCGGCGCCCAGTCGCGACGGCGTGCACGAGCTGGTCGACGCGGCGCTCGCGGCGGGAGGCGCGCCGGCCGGTGACGCCGAGGACCACGGGTTCATGGTGAGCCGGCCGTTCGCCGACCCCGACGGCAACCTGTGGAACGTCGTCTGGATGGACGTCGAGGCCGCGTCGTCGGAGGGGCACCTGGCGGGCTGACCGGGCAGGATGGCGCCGTGAGCCCAAAGGCCAGCGGGTCGCCCGCCGTCGAGCTGGACGTCGGCGGGCGCACCGTGCGCGTCTCCAACCCCGACCGCGTCTACTTCAGCGAGCGCGGCGAGACCAAGCTCGACCTGGTGCGCTACTACGAGTCGGTCGGCGACGGCATCGTGCGGGCGCTGCGGGAGCGGCCGTGCATGCTGCACCGGTTCCCGGACGGCGTCGACGGCGCGAAGGTGCACCAGAAGCGGCTGCCGCGCGGAGCCCCCGACTGGGTCGAGACCGTCCAGATCTTCTTCCCCCGCTGGTCGCGCACCGCCGACGAGCTGTGCGTCACCGAGCTCGCCGACGTCGTCTGGGCGGTGCAGATGTCGACCGTCGAGTTCCACCCGTGGAACACCCGCCGCGCCGACACCGAGCGCCCCGACGAGTGGCGCATCGACCTCGACCCGATGCCCGACTGCGACTTCGCGACCGTGCGGCGGGTCGCCCACGTCGTCCACGAGGTGCTCGACGAGCTCGGCGTCGTCGGCTACCCCAAGACCAGCGGCGGCAGCGGGCTGCACGTCTACGTGCGCATCGAGCCGCGCTGGGGGTTCGCCGACGTGCGCCGGGCGGCCCTCGCGTTCGCTCACGAGGTCGAGCGCCGGGTGCCCGACCTGGTGACCACGACCTGGTGGCGCAAGGACCGCGACCCCCGCAAGCTCTTCGTCGACTACAACCAGAACGCCCGCGACCACACCATCGCCAGCGCCTACTCGGTGCGCGGCACCCCGCGCGGCGTCGTCTCGACCCCCATCCGCTGGGACGAGGTCGACGACGTCGAGCCCCGCGACCTCACCATCGCCACCGTGCCCGCCCGCTTCGCCGAGCTCGGTGAGCTGCACGCCGCCATCGACGACGTCGCCCACTCCATCGAGCCGCTGCTCGAGTGGGCCGACCGCGACGGCGTCGAGGTGCCGGACGCCGACGAGCCCTCGGCCTGAACCCTCCCGCGCTGCCGCCGCGCGCCGGGGCGCGCTTCGGGGGCGCGCTTCGGGGGTGCGCTTCGGGGGTGCGCGAGCCACGTGAAGTCGGCTGCGGCACCGTTCGATGGGCGTGCACGCCGCAGGAACGGTGCCGGAGCCACAGGATGCGAGCCTCGGACGTCGGCTGCCCGCCGTCCGAGCACCTGATGACCCGACGCGCGGGCAGAGGTGCGGTGACGGCCCGGCTCGACGGCGTGGCCGGGGGGTTCTGCCCGCGCCGTGGGACACCCGCCTAGGCTGTCGGGCGTGAACGGCACGTTGAGCGCGGTGCTCGTGACGGCCTCGCTCGTGCTGGCCGTCCTCGCCGCCGTCTGGACCGCGCGCGACCGGTCGACCGGCCGGGTGCTGGTCGGCGGGGCCGGGCTCGTCGAGGTGCTGGTGCTGGTGCAGCTCGTGGTCGGGGTGCTCGCGCTGCCGCACCGCGGGGTGAGCGCGGCGCTCTTCGTCGGCTACCTGGTCGGAACCGCCGTGGTGCTGCCGGCCGCCGTCGCCTGGGCCCGCGCCGAGCCGGGCCGCTGGGGAGCCGGCGTGCTGCTGATCGCGGCGCTCGTCGTGCCGGTGCTCGTCGCGCGGCTGCACATGGTCTGGGACGGCCGTGGCTGAGCGGCGGACCGCTGCCGCCGACCGGCGTCCGCTGCGCAGCGGGCCGGGCCGGGTGCTCGTCGCCGTCTACGGGATCTTCGCGCTGGCCGCCACCGGCCGGGCAGCGGTGCAGCTGAGCACGAAGTTCCACGAGGCGCCGCTGGCCTACCTGCTGTCGGCGCTCGCGGCCGCGGTCTACGTCGTGGCCACCGTCGCCCTCGCCCGCGGTGACCGGACGTCGGGACGCGTGGCCGTCGTCTCGTGCTCGGTCGAGCTGCTCGGCGTGCTCGTCGTCGGCACCCTGTCCCTCGCCGACAGCAAGGCCTTCCCCGACCAGACGGTGTGGTCGGGGTACGGGCAGGGCTACGGCTTCGTGCCGCTGGTGCTGCCGGTGCTCGGCCTCCTCTGGCTGCGCCGCACCCTGCGCCGAACCCCCTAGGTGCCGGCCCAGGGCGGCCGGGCCAGCAGCCGCGGCACGGCGCTCGCGGCGCGCGCCGACAGGCTGCCGAACGGCTCGACGTCGGCGGTGCGCCGAGCGGGCGTGCCGGCGCGCTTCCACACCGCGACCACGCGGCCCGCGTCGACCACCGTGGCGCGGAACATGCCGTTGCCGCCCGGCACCACGCGCTCGAAGCAGGCGGGGTCGAGCACGTCGTCGCGCCGGGCGTAGCCGAGCACGAACTCGTCGAACCCCGGCAGCAGCAGCGGGGCGCGGGCGGCGCGGCGGGCGTCGGCCAGCCCGTCGAGCACCGCGGGGTCGACGACGTGCCGCGTGCCGTCGACGTCGACCTCGACGACGGTGCCGGCGGCGACCAGTGCGGCGAGCGCCCGGCGGACGGCGGTCACCGGCAGACCGGTCCACCAGGCGAGGTCGCGCTCGGTGCCGGGGCCGTGGCTGCGCGCCCAGCGCCCGGCCAGCTCGAGCAGCGCGTCGTCGCCGTCGAGGTCGCGCGGTGCCGGCACCCACGCGTCGAGCAGCACCACGAGCTGCTCCCTCCCGTCGAGCGGCCCGAGGCAGACGACACCGAGCATCGACAGCGCGCCGAGCAGGTGGGTCGGCGCCTGGCCGCCCGGCAACCCGGCGTCGGCCCAGGCGGCGGCGAGGTCGGCCCGGCGGCGCGGCCCGTCGGCCAGCTCGCGCTCGGCGACCGCACGGGCCAGGGGCAGCGAGTCGTCGTCGAGTCCCAGCTCGGTGAACCGGCGGCGCTGACCGCGCAGCACCCGCGCCCCGGTCTGCCGCACCATCCACCCGGCGTCCGCCCCGGGCACCAGGTGCAGGGTGCCCCGCTGCGGCCACGTGCGCACCACGCTGCCGTCGCCGAGCGCGGCCTCGACACCGGCCCGCTCCCGCGACGCCGTGCGCAGCGCGACCGACACCAGCGCCCCCGGCAGGTCCTGGGCCTGCACCGCACCCGTGGCGCGCACCACCGAGGCGGCGTCCGCGTGCGGCGGGCCGGCCAGCCGCTGCGCGAGCACCCGCAGCGGCCCGACGTCCGACGGCTTCACGCGCAGCACCGCCGCAGCATGGCAGCCACCTCCGACACCCGTCCGCGCCCGCCGTCCGCGCCGGGTGGTCATCGGGAGCCTGGGCGCGGGGCCTCGAGGGGTGGGGGCGCCGTCCGAGGGGCGTGCACGCCCAGCGAACGGTGCCGCAGCCGACGTCACGTGGCCCGCGACAAGGGGGGCGGACGGCGGGGGTCAGCCCTGCTGGAGCGAGTCGATGACCTCGACGGCGCCGGCGAGGGCCTCGAGGTAGGTGCGCGAGAGCACGCCCTCGGGGATCAGCGTGGTGGCGGTGCCGAGGCGGGTGAACTGCTCGACGGTCCAGAGCAGGGCGCCGACCTGGCCCTCGTGGCGCAGGATGGCGGCGGCCAGGCCGTCGTCGAGGCGGGTGTCGCGGGCGATGCGCACGGGGTCGGCGCCGAGCACGTGCACGACGGCCGAGACCAGCCCGGCCGAGTACGCCGAGAGCGCGTCGACGCCGGGCACGCGGTCGCTGAGCAGCTCGCAGGTGCGGGCCTGCGCGAGGATCGTCACGAGGTCCTCGCGGGCCTGCGTCGGGTGGCCGGCCAGCGCGGCCAGCAGCACCCAGGCGCTCAGGGCGCGGCGTCCGACGAGCACGACGGCCTGCCGCATCGAGTGCACCTGGTAGCGGGCTCCGGCCACCGAGTTCACGGTCTGCAGCACCCGCAGGCTGATCGACGGGTCGGCCGACACGATCCGCTCCAGCTCGGCGGTCGAGCTGGTCGGGTCGGCGAGCGCGGCGAGCAGCTGCAGGCAGACCAGGGCGCCGGGGGCGACCCGGCCGTCGCGCGGACGCTCCCGCTGGGCGAAGGCCGGGCCCTGCAGCAGGTCGATGCCGAGGTCCAGGCAGCGGTCGCGCTCGGCGGCGTCGCGCACGCCCTCGGCCAGCAGCCGGGCCCGCGGGGTGGTGGCCCGCACGTGCCGCACCAGGTCGGGCAGGTCGTCGCCGACGGCGGGCAGGTCGAGCTTCACGACGTCGACGAGCGGCAGCAGCTCGAGGTAGGCCTCGCCGCCGACGTACAGGTTGATCGCGACCCGGTAGCCGCGCGCCTTCAGCTCGCGGACGCCGGCCAGCAGCTCGTCGTCGACGTCGAGGGGGTCGAGCAGCTCGAGCACCACGCTGTGCGGGTCGAACGGCATGGAGCGCTCGCCGGTCAGGAACGCCCGGGTGGGGTTGACGTACAGCACGCGCCGCGCGCCGAGCCGGTGCAGGCCGTAGTCGCCGAACGCCGTGACCAGCGTCGCCGTCGTGGCGTCGTCGAGGGCGGCGCGCAGCCCGACGTCGTCGGTCGGGGGCTGGGTGAACAGCAGCTCGTAGCCGACGACGGCGCCCTCGCGGTCGTGCACGGCGTGGCGCACGACGCGGGGTCGCGTCGTCACCGGCCGCACGCTCGACTGCGTCATGGCGTCCCCTCCGTGGGCTGCTGCGGGGCCGCCGGCGCACGTCCTGTGCCACCTGTGGTGCCTGGCCCCACGGAGGTGATCGGCCAGAACCGTTGCGACCTGAACAAGAACGACGACGGGCGCCCGGTCGGGTGACCGGGCGCCCGTCGGGCCGTCTGCGCCTCAGCCGGCGTGGACCGCGCGGACCGTGGTGAACGGGGTCACGGGAGCGGTCGCCCGCCAGCGGCGGAGGCTGACCAGGCGTCCGCGCTCGTCGGTGAGCGTGGCGACGACCTCGTCGCTGCGAGGTGTCGAGGCGAGAGCGGCCAGCACCTGCGTCAGGGTGGGGGTCGCGGACGTGTCGCTGCTCGGGTCCAGCGAGTCGAACAGGTCGTCGAGGTCGCCGAAGCCCTCGGGTGCGGCCTCGCCACCGGCGCCGTCGATGCGCAGCGTCAGCCGGTGGCCGCGCTGCGCCTTCGGCAGCGTCAGAGGCAGCACGTGGGTGACCTTGGCGTCGGGGTCGCCGTTCCGCGTGACGGTGACCCGCGAGTACACCGGCTTGCCGGCCCGGTTGTGCAGGCCCTTGCCGTAGCTGCCCCACTTCAGCGCCTGCCGGAACTGCGACGTGGGGTTCAGCCACAGCTTGTGCACGGAGGTGACCGTGCCGGTGACGGAGACGCCGGTGATCTTCACCCGCTCGCTCTCCTGGTCGGTGATCGAGCTCACCGTCTGGTCGGCCCACATCGCGGCCTGGAGGTCGAGGGGGAGGTCCTTGATCCCGGCCGAGTCGAACCGCTCGCCGGTGGTGACGCGGAACGCCTTGCCCTCGGCGCGGGTGCCGGTGATCGTGAGCGACAGGTCGGCGCCGCCCTTCGAGGCCCCCGACCCCATGGCGGTGTCGAGGGCGGACATCGCCTGGTAGGCGGTCGCGGTGCTCAGGAAGTCGGGGGCGACGACGGTCGTGAGACCCGTGGTGACCTTGCCCGTCTGCGCCTTCGTGACGGACGACGTGAGCCGGGTGCCGACCGGGGCGGCGCCCTCGCGGATCCGGATGCCGAGGGTGCGGTCGCGGTCGACGGTGCCGACGACGCCGCCGACGTTCGCGACCTTGAACGGCGACCGGGTCGGGTCGGGCTGCACGAAGACGGCGCTGGCCGAGTGCGCGCTGTACGTCGAGACCCCGGCGTCGAGGAACGGGTGGCCGAAGGCGACCCCGGACCCGTGGCAGGTGTAGGTCGTGGTGCCGATCGCCGCCAGGGTGACGGTGCCGTAGGCGACGGCCGCCGCGATGTTGCCGCCGCCCTCGAGCGGCACCGGTGCCGCGGCGCGGGTGGCGCCGCCGGCGACGCGGACCTGCTGACCGGTCACGGCAGCCAGCCGCTCGGAGGCGCGCGCGGCGCCGGGGCCGGAGACGCCGGAGACCGTGAGCGGCAGCGGCAGCTGGCGGAAGCGGGTCGCCTGGGCGGCGGTCGCCTCGCCGGTGGCGCGCAGGGCGCGGGCGGCCTGGGGGGTGGTGCGCACGAGCTTGGCCTGGCGGGTGCCGTCGGGGTCGGCGGTGCGCAGCGTCTCCAGGGAGGCGGCGGGGGTGATGCCGGCGATGGGGCTGGAGCCGGCGAGGCCGTAGGAGACCGAGCCGATGAGGTGGCCGTCGGCGGTGTAGACGGGCGAGCCCGACATGCCTTCCCACACGCCGCCGGAGCGGGTGAGTGCGGGGGAGGAGAGCTCGGCCATGATCATGTCGACGCCGGGTGCGATGCCGTCGGTGATCCGGCCGAGCACGGTGGCGGAGAACGGTTCGGGGGTGGTGCCGCGCTCGACGGTCCAGCCGGTGCCGGTGAGGCCGTCGACGGCCGAGGCGGTGGGCAGCACCGAGGGGCAGGCGCGCGGCTGGGGCAGCGGTGCGGCCTGCGCGGACTGCGCCGTGACGGCGGTCAGTCCGGCGGCCAGCACCGCGGTCGTGACGAACGGGACGAGCGCGCCTGGACGCTTCATGCAGGACTCCCCTGAGTGGTGCGGCCCGGGGACGTCCCGCCCGCTGTCGCACCGTAGGTGACTCCGGGTGCCCGCGTGGTCGCTTTCGGCAGAGACACGCGCCTGCCTGACCGCGCGGACACCGCCTCACCCGCACGGGCGGCCCTCGCCCCGCCCGGACGGGTCGTCAGACCAGCTGCAGGACGGCGTCCGCCGCGGACGGCCAGACCTGCGCCGCCCACTCGCCGAACGGCCGGTCGCACAGCGACACCAGCACGACGTCGGCCTCGGGGTCGACCCACAGGAAGCTGCCGGACTGGCCGAAGTGGCCGAAGGTCGCGGGGGTGTTCGCGGCGCCGGTCCAGTGCGGTTGCTTGTGCCCCCGCACCTCGGGCCCGAGCCCCCACGGGCAGGGCCGCTGCAGCCCGAACCCGGGCACGACGCCGATCAGGTCGGGCCACGCCGGGGTGCGCATCCGCTCGGCGAGCGGCGCCGGCAGCAGGGTGGGCCGCCACAGCTCGGCGCCCAGCAGCGCCAGGTCGCGCACCGGGCCGTGCACGCCGTGCGCCGCGCTGCCCTCGAGCCGCGTCGAGCTCATGCCGAGCGGCGCGAGCACCCGGTCGTGCAGCCACGCGGCGGCGGAGCGACCGGAGCGCTGTGCCCCCAGCTCGCCGAGCAGGTCGTACCCGGCGTTCGAGTAGACCCGCCGGGTGCCGGGCTCGCGAGCCGCCCCGCCCGCCTCCATCGCGAGCCCGGACGCGTGGGCGAGCACGTGCGCGAGGGTCGACCCGGGCGGCCCCGCCGGGTCGTCGAGCGAGATCAGGCCGTCGGCGACGTCGCGCAGCGTCGCGAGCGCCGTGACCAGCTTGCTGACCGACGCCCACGGCAGGACGGCGTCGGACCCCACGGCCACGGTGCCGGCGTCCGTCACGAGGGCCAGGCCGGCCACGCGGGTGGGCCAGCGCTCGAGCTGGGCGCGCAGCACCGCGGCGACGTCGGGCTCGGTCGGGCTGCTCACGGTGCTCGGGCTCCTCGGCGGGCGGACGGCGGGGCCCCGAGCATCGCACGCACCGGTCAGCCGGCGGCGGCGACGTCGAGCACCCAGGTGATGCCGAAGCGGTCGGTCAGCATGCCGAAGGCGGGCGCCCACGCCGACGGGCCGAGCGGCTCGACGACGGTGCCGCCGTCGGCCAGCCCGGCCCACAGCTCCTCGACCTCGGCGACGGTGTCGGCGTGCACGGCCACGAAGAACGGCGAGGTGGTGATCGTCGTCCCGTGCTCGCGGCGGGTCACCGCGGGCTCGGTGGCGGCGCGGCCGGCGACGGGCACGTCGTAGGCCATGACGGTGAACCCGCTCGGCGCGGTGACCTGGCCGAACACGACCTGGTCGGCGTCCGGCAGGCCGGCGGGCAGGCCGAGGTCGCCGTAGGTGGCGACGCGGACCTCGCCGCCGAAGACCGAGGCGTACAGGTCGAGGGCGGCGCGGGCCCGGCCCTGGAAGTTGAGGTGGGTGACGGCGGTGACGGGCACGGGTGCTCCTGAGGTCGGACGGGTGCCGGCGACTGCCGACACCACCGAGATTCGCACCGGTACCGGACCGTTTTGGTCCGCAACCTGCGCGACGATCGCACCGTGCCCACGACCGCCGCCGCCACCACGTCGCAGCGCCTGCTCTCGCTGCTCTCGCTGCTGCAGACCCGCCGCGACTGGCCCGGTGGCGTGCTGGCCGAGCGGCTCTCGGTCACCGAGCGGACGGTGCGCCGCGACGTCGACCGCCTGCGCGAGCTCGGCTACCCCGTGCAGGCGGTGCGCGGCCCGGCCGGCGGGTACCGGCTCGGCGCCGGCTCGCAGATGCCGCCGCTGCTGCTGGACGACGAGCAGACCGTGGCGCTCGCGGTGGCGCTGCGCCTGGCGGTGACGGCCGGCGCGGGCATCGAGGAGGCCGCCGAGCGGGCGCTGACCACGCTGCGGCAGGTGGTGCCGGCGCGTCTGCGCGGCCGCATCGACACCCTCGAGCTGTCGGTCGCCCCGCCGTCCTCGACCGGCCGCGCGGCCACCGACGTGCTGCTGGCGGTGGGTGCGGCGGTGCGGGCGCGCGAGGAGCTGCGGTTCCGGTACCCGGCGGCCGGCGCCGACCCGGACGACGAGGCGCTGCCGACCCGCCGGGTGCAGCCGCACCACCTCGTCGCGCGGGCCGGCCGCTGGTACCTCGTGGGGTGGGACGTCGAGCGCGACGACTGGCGGGTCTTCCGGGTCGACCGGGTGCGGCCGCGGGTGCCGAACGGGCCGCGCTTCACCCCGCGCCCGCTGCCGGGCGGCGACGTCGCCGCGTTCCTGGAGGGCCGGTTCCGCGGCGCGTCCGGCCCCGGCGGCTGGCCGTGCGTCGGCACGGTGCTGCTGCAGCGGCCGGCTGCGGACGGCGTCCGACACGTCGGCGACGGCGTCGTCGAGGCGAGCGGGCCGAAGGCCTGCCGGGTGCGGCTCGGCGCCTGGTCGTGGGCCGGGCTCGCGGCGTCGTTCGCCCGCTTCGACGCCGACGTCGAGGTGCTCGACCCGCCGCAGCTGCGGGACGCCTTCGCCGTGCTGGCCCGGCGCGCGTCGCGGGCGGCCGGCGACGCGTCGGCGGAGTAGGTTCGCCGCCGTGGACGAGCGGCTGCTGAGCGGGCTGGGCGAGCGCGGGCTGGGGGCGCTGACGACGCTGAAGCGCGACGGCCGGCCGCAGCTGTCGATGGTGAGCTACCAGTACGTGCCCGACGAGCGCCTGGTGCGCGTCTCGGTGACGGACGACCGGGCCAAGGTGCGCAACCTGCGCCGCGACGCCCGGGTGAGCATGCTGGTGCAGACCGGCGACGGCGGCTACGTGGTGGTCGAGGGCGACGCCGAGCTGGGGCCGGTGGCGCACGACCCGCACGACGCGACGGTCGACGCGCTGGTCGAGCACTTCCGCGTCGCGAACGGCGAGCACGACGACTGGGACGCGTTCCGGGCGGCGATGGTGCGCGACCAGCGGCTGCTGCTGACCTTCACCGTGACGCACGCGTACGGCTGGACGGCGGGCTGAGCAGGGCCCGCACCTCCGGCTCGCGCAGCCACCCGCCGAGCAGCACCACGGCGCGGTCGAGCAGGTCGGTGAGCTGAGCCCGGGTCACGCCGTCCGTCTCGAGCCAGCCGATCACCGCCTCCTCGAACAGGGCCGTCCAGGCCCGGCCGACCAGGTCGAGCGCCGGGGTCGCGGGCAGGCCCTGCTCGACCGCGGTGCCGACCAGCTCACCGAGGAACCCGCGCCGCCACGCGGCCAGCGCCGCCGCGACCTCGGGCTCGTCGTGCAGCGGTCCGCGCAGCGCGGCCAGCGAGCCCGCGGGGTGCTCGGCGACGGCGTCGAGGAACAGGCCCATGCGGGCGACGACCCGGCCCTGCGGGTCGTCGAGCCGCGGACCCAGCGCGCGCTCGGTCAGCCGCTCGATCGCGGCCACGACGACTGCCGCCTGCAGGCCGCGCAGCGACCCGAAGTAGTGCAGGGCCAGCGTGCGCGAGGTGCCGGCGGCCTCGGCGACGCCCTCGGCGGTGACGGCCGCCGGTCCGCCGTCGTCGAGCAGCCGCAGCCCCGCGGCGAGCAGGTGCGCCCGCCGCTGCTCGGGGGGCATCCGGCGGGCAGCCGGCTCGCGTTGACTCATGGTCAACAGGGTACTACCGTGGCTCTTGTTGACCACGATTCAACAAGAGGAGCCCGGCATGCGGATCGCCTGCCACGACCTGACCGTGCGCGGTGCCCACGGCCCGATGCTGCAGCCCACGTCGCTGACGGCGACCACCGGCGAGGTGACCCTCGTCGCCGGCCAGCCCGGGCACGGCCACACCGCGCTGGCGCTGGCGCTCGCCGGCCGCCTCGTGCCGGCCGGCGGGTCCGTCGAGCTGGACGGCGGCCGCGACCGGTCGGCGCTGCAGCGCGCGGTCGCGCTGGTCGACGTGCCCGGCGTCACCGAACCGGACGACGTCCTGCCGCTGGGCACGGTGATCGGCGAGGGGCTGGCCGTCGCCGGTCGACCGGCCGGACGCCGGGCGGTGCGCGAGTGGCTGGCCGACCGCGAGGCCGAGGCGCTGCGCGGCACGCTGCTCGACCAGGTGCCGGCCGCGCTGCGCACCCGGGTGCTCACCGAGCTGGCCGCCGCCCGCCGTGACGTCGGCGTCCTCGTGCTGACCCTGCCCGACCGGCACGGCGCCCCGCCGCGCACCTGGTGGCAGCTGGCCGCCGAGCACGCCCGCGACCTCGCCGTCGTCGTCACCTGCACCGACTCGAGCGCCGAGCTGCTCGGCGTGCCGCACGCGTCGCTCGGTGCGGCGCAGGAGGTGCACGCGTGACCGCCCTGCGGATGGCGCTGTCGGAGCTGCGCCGGCTGACGTCGGGCCGGCTGCCGCGGGCGGCGCTGCTGGCGATGCTGGTGATCCCGCTGCTGTACGGCGGGCTGTACCTCTACGCCAACCACGACCCCTACAGCCGTCTCGACCAGGTGCCGGCCGCGCTCGTCGACGAGGACGCCGGCACCACCGACGCCCACGGCGACCGGCAGGACGTCGGAGCCGCCGTCACCCGCGACCTGCTGCGGCGCGGCGACTTCGACTGGCACCGGGTGTCGGCTGCCGAGGCCGACCGCGGGGTGCGCGAGGGCCGCTACGACTTCGCGCTCACCCTGCCGCGCGACCTGTCGGCGTCGCTGGCGTCGTCCACCCGGCTCACCGACCCCGGCCTCGCGCCGCGGCAGGGCACGCTGGTGCTGACGACGAACGACGCGAACAACGCGCTGGCTCGCACCATCTCGACGCAGCTGGCCGGCACGGTGCGCGACACCGTCGCCGGGCAGGTCGGCGAGCGCGCCGCCGACGGGTTCCTCGTCGGGTTCGCGACGATCCACGACCAGCTCGGCAGCGCCGCCACGGGTGCCCACCGGCTCGCGGAGGGCGCGGGCGGCGCGGCCGCCGGCGTCGCCCGGCTCGCCGAGGGCTCGTCCGACCTGCTCACCGGGCAGCGGCGGCTGGCCACCGG
>NZ_BAAHBM010000075.1:0-15631 GCF_054776675.1 Angustibacter aerolatus | reverse complement strand
GGCGGCCCGCAGCGTCAGCCGGTGCCGGCGGGCGCCCCGGCCGCGCCGCCCGCGACCGCGCCGTCCGACGGCGTCGAGCGCACCCCGCTGCGTGGCGCGGCGGCGCGCGTGGTGAGCAACATGGAGGCCAGCCTCGGCGTGCCGACGGCCACCAGCGTCCGCGCGGTGCCGGCCAAGCTGCTCATCGACAACCGCATCGTGGTCAACAGCCACCTCAAGCGCAGCCGCGGCGGCAAGGTGTCGTTCACGCACCTCATCGGCTACGCGGTGGTCAAGGCCGTCGCGGCGATGCCGGAGATGAACCGCGCCTTCGCCGAGGTCGACGGCAAGCCGGCGCTGCTCGCGCCCGAGCACGTCGGGCTGGGGCTGGCGATCGACCTGCAGAAGCCCGACGGCAGCCGCACCCTGCTGGTGCCGAGCATCAAGGCCGCCGACACGCTCGACTTCGCGCAGTTCTGGACGAGCTACGAGGACGTCGTGCGCCGGGCGCGCGCCGGCAAGCTGACGGCCGACGACTTCGCCGGCACCACGATCAGCCTGACGAACCCGGGCACGATCGGCACCAACCACTCGGTGCCGCGGCTCATGCAGGGCCAGGGCACGATCGTCGGCGTCGGCTCGCTCGAGTACCCCGCCGAGTGGCAGGGCGCGAGCGAGGAGACCCTGGCCCGCAGCGCGATCTCGAAGATCCTGACCCTCACCTCGACGTACGACCACCGGGTGATCCAGGGCGCGCAGTCCGGCGACTTCCTGCGCCGCGTCCACCAGCTGCTGCTGGGCGAGGACGGCTTCTACGACGAGATCTTCCGCTCGCTGCGCATCCCGTACGAGCCGGTGCGCTGGGTGCGCGACATCTCCGCCAGCCACGACGACGACGTCACGAAGTCGGCGCGGGTGCAGGAGCTGATCCACGCCTACCGGGTGCGCGGTCACCTGATGGCCGACACCGACCCGCTCGAGTACCGCCAGCGCCGCCACCCCGACCTCGACGTGCTGCAGCACGGGCTGAGCCTCTGGGACCTCGAGCGCGAGTTCCCCACCGGCGGGTTCGGCGGCAAGCCGCTCATGAAGCTGCGTCACATCCTCGGCGTGCTGCGCGACTCCTACTGCCGCACCGTCGGCATCGAGTACATGCACATCCAGGACCCCGAGCAGCGGCGCTGGATCCAGAGCAAGGTCGAGCGGCCCTACGCCAAGACCTCGCCCGAGGAGCAGCTGCGGATCCTGCGGCGGCTCAACGCGGCCGAGGCGTTCGAGACGTTCCTGCAGACGAAGTTCGTGGGGCAGAAGCGGTTCAGCCTCGAGGGCGGCGAGTCGGTGATCGCGCTGCTCGACCGCATCCTCGGGCGGGCGGCCGACGAGCAGATGGACGAGGTCTGCATCGGCATGCCGCACCGCGGCCGGCTGAACGTGCTGGCCAACATCGCCGGCAAGTCGTACGCGCAGATCTTCCGCGAGTTCGAGGGCACCCAGGACCCGCGCTCGGTGCAGGGCTCCGGCGACGTGAAGTACCACCTCGGCACCGAGGGCAAGTACACGGCCGAGCACGGCGCGGAGACGAAGGTCTACCTCGCCGCGAACCCGAGCCACCTCGAGGCGGTCGACCCGGTGCTCGAGGGCATCGTGCGCGCCAAGCAGGACCGGCTCGACCTCGGCGGCGAGGCGTTCACCGTGCTGCCGGTGCTGCTGCACGGCGACGCCGCGTTCGCCGGCCAGGGCGTGGTCGCTGAGACGCTGAACCTCTCGCAGCTGCGCGGGTACCGCACCGGCGGCACCATCCACGTGGTCATCAACAACCAGGTGGGGTTCACGACCTCGCCGTCCGCCTCGCGCTCGTCGTTCTACTCGACCGACGTCGCGCGGATGATCCAGGCGCCGATCTTCCACGTGAACGGCGACGACCCGGAGGCGTGCGTCCGCGTCGCCGAGCTGGCGTTCGAGTTCCGTCAGGAGTTCGGCAAGGACGTCGTCATCGACATGGTCTGCTACCGCCGTCGCGGCCACAACGAGGGCGACGACCCGTCGATGACGCAGCCGCTGATGTACCGGCTCATCGAGGCGAAGCGCAGCGTCCGCAAGCTCTACACCGAGTCGCTCATCGGCCGCGGCGACATCACGGTCGAGGACGCCGAGGCCGCGCTGCGCGACTACCAGCAGCAGCTGGAGCGGGTCTTCACCGAGACCCGCGAGGCCACCCGCGGCCAGGGCGAGCAGGGCGAGGTCGACTCCCGGACGACGCTGGAGAAGCCCCGCGCGCAGACCGAGGACGCCGCCCGCACCGACGGCCGCCCGTCGGCGATCTCCCAGGAGGTGCTACAGCGGGTCGGTGACGCGTTCGTCGCGACGCCGGAGGGCTTCGAGGTGCACCCGAAGCTGCGCCAGCTCATGGACAAGCGCGCCGCGATGGTGCGCGAGGGCGGCATCGACTGGGCGATGGGCGAGCTGATCGCCTTCGGCTCGCTGCTGCTCGAGCAGACGCCGGTGCGGCTGGCCGGCCAGGACTCGCGGCGCGGCACGTTCGTGCAGCGCCACTCGGTGCTCATCGACAAGCGCACCGGCGAGGAGTGGACGCCGCTGCTGTACCTGAGCGAGGACCAGGCCAGGTTCTGGGTCTACGACTCGCTGCTGTCGGAGTTCGCGGCGATGGGCTTCGAGTACGGCTACTCGGTCGAGCGGCCGGACGCGCTGGTGCTGTGGGAGGCGCAGTTCGGCGACTTCGTGAACGGCGCCCAGACCATCATCGACGAGTTCATCTCGGCGTCGGAGCAGAAGTGGGGCCAGCACTCCTCGGTCGTGCTGCTGCTGCCGCACGGCTACGAGGGTCAGGGCCCCGACCACTCCTCGGCCCGCATCGAGCGCTTCCTGCAGATGTGCGCCGAGGACAACATGACGGTGGCGATGCCCAGCTCGCCGGCGTCGTACTTCCACCTGCTGCGCCGGCAGGCGTACGCCAGGCCGCGCCGTCCGCTGGTGGTGTGCACGCCGAAGTCGATGCTGCGGCTGAAGGCGGCGGTGAGCGCGCCGGAGGACTTCACCACCGGCGAGTTCCGCACGGTCATCCCCGACGAGTCGGTCGACGCCGCGCAGGTCGACCGCGTGGTGATGTGCTCGGGCAAGATCACCTGGGACCTGCTGGCCGAGCGCGAGCGCCGCGGCGACACCCGCACCGCGATCGTGCGGGTCGAGCAGCTGGCGCCGCTGCCGGTCGACGCGATCCTCGCCGAGCTGGCCCGCTACCCGCAGGCGCAGGTCGTGTTCGCCCAGCAGGAGCCGGCGAACATGGGGCCGTGGCCGCACATGGCGCTGCACCTGCCCGAGCACCTGGGCGGGCGGCCGCTGCACCGGGCCTCGCGCCCGGCGTCCGCCTCGCCCGCGGCCGGCTCGACGAAGAAGCACGAGCAGGAGCAGCGCGACCTGCTGGCCCAGGCGTTCGACCGCTGACGATGTACTTCACCGACCGCGGGCTCGAGGAGCTCGAGACCCGGCGTGGCGAGGAGGAGGTCAGCCTCGCCTGGCTGGCCGAGCGCATGCGCGAGTTCGTCGACGCCAACCCCGAGTTCGAGGTGCCCGTGGAGCGCTTCGCCACCTGGCTGGCCCGCCTGGGCGACGACGACGAGTGAGCGATGACTGAACCCGTTGCAGCACGAGGGGTCGGAGCGGCCCGCGACGTCCGGCTGTGCGTCGTCGGCGGCTCGACGGTCACCGGCTACGGCGACCCGAAGGCGCTCGGCTGGGTGGGACGCGTCGCGGCGCGCACGCCCGCCGACCAGGTCGACCTCACGGTGTACGAGCTGGGGGTGCGCGGCGACACGTCGTCCGGCGTGCTGGCCCGCTGGCGCGAGGAGTGCGGACGGCGCTGGGCGGCCGAGGCCGACAACCGGCTCGTCGTCGCCACGGGTGCCGGCGACCCGCGGGCCGGCATCTCGCTGGCCCGCACCCGGCTGAACCTGGCGAACGTGCTCGACGACGCGACGTCCGAGGGCCTGCAGCCGTTCGTCGTCGGCCCCGCCCCCACCGCCGACCGCTCGACCCACGACGCGACCCGCACCGTGACCGACGCCCAGCGCGACGTCTGCTCGCGGCGCGGCATCCCGTTCGTCGACTGCTTCGAGCCGCTGCTGCAGCACGACCAGTGGTACGCCGACCTCGAGGCCGGCGACGGCGTGCACCCGGGCCAGGCCGGCTACGGGCTGCTCGCCTGGCTGGTGCTGCACGGCGGCTGGGCCCGCTGGCTCGACGTCGAGGTCTGACACCCCCTGCACGCAGCGCGACCCCCGCCGAGCTGCCACGTGACGGGGTCCGGATCGGTGTCCGGACCTCCGGAAGCGGCAACTCGGCGGGGGTCGGCGTGGTGTGGGACCGCCGCGGGGTCAGCCCTCGGTGCGGCAGGCCAGCTCGGTGGTGATCACCTTGAGCCGGGCCTTGATGGTGGCGCGCTCGGCCTTGGTGGGCTTGGCGCGCAGGGCGACGCGGAGGGCCTTGGCCTGGGCGCGCAGGGCCTTGACCTCCTTGCCCGACAGCCTGCCGGCCTTCAGCTCGGCGCGGACGGCCTTCAGCTCGGCGCGGATCGCCACGCGGGCCTCGGCGGTGGTGGCGGCCTCGAGCTGCTCGTGCAGGGTCGTGCGGCGGGCCTTCAGGGCGGCGCGCTGCTCGTCGGTCAGCTTGGCGTCCTCCGCCGCGTCGACCAGCTGGTCGACGGCCGCGCGGAGGGCCTTCTTCTCGGCCTTGGTCGGCTTGTGGCCGGCCAGCTCGTGCCGCAGGGCGGTGCGCTCGTCGCGCAGCACGACGCGCTGCGCGGCGGTGACGGTGCAGGACGACGAGCCGCCCTCGCCGGCGTGCGAGCCGGCGGACGCGGGGCCGGCCAGCGCGATCGGGCCGGCGGTGACGGAGAGCGCGACCAGGACGGCGGCGGCGCGGCGGGACGGACGGGTCACGAGGACTCCTCGGGTGGTGCCGGGTGCGGCACCTCGGTGACGGTTCAGGGGCTCCATCGCGGTCGGTGAGCGCCGTGTTACACCCCGGCGCGCCGCGCCACCCGGTCGGGCGCACCGGTTCGCGCGCGAACTCGCGATGCATCTTGACCTGCGTCGAGACGCGACATATCGTGAGCGCTCCGAACGCGATGCATCTCGAACGAGGGAGCGACGATGGCTGAGCAGTGGGAGGTCGGTGGCCCGAAGGTCATCGAGGTGGGCGGGGCCGACGAGCCCGTGCGCGAGCTGGTGATCGGGCTGGTCAACGGCCGGATCGACGTGGTGGCGCACGACGGCGACACGGCGGACGTCGAGGTCGCCGGCGTGCGCGGGCGGCCGCTGCAGGTCACCTGGGGCGAGGGGCGGCTCGAGATCGCGCACCCGCACCAGAGCTGGAGCGGGCTGCTGGAGACGCTGCGGGCCGCCGTGCAGCGCGACGACCGCGCCGAGGTGACCGTGCAGGTGCCCCGCGGCACCGCCGTCCGCATCTCGACGGTGCAGGCCGACGGGCTGCTGCACGGGTTGCACGCGGCGGCCTCGGTGCGCACGGTGTCGGGCGAGCTCGTGGTCGACGGCGTGCACGGGCCGGTCGAGTCGCACACCATCAGCGGGCGGATCGACGTGCGCGATCAGCACGGCCCGCTGCGCGGCAACACGGTCAGCGGCTCGCTCACCGTGAGCGCCGCCGAGCTGCCCAGCCTGTCGGTGAAGACCGTCTCGGGCGAGCTGGTGGTCGACCTGGCGTCGGCACCCAGCGAGGTCGAGCTCAAGAGCGTGTCGGGCGACCTCGTCGTCCGCATCCCTGGCCCGGCGGGCTACCGGCTCGAGGCGCGCAGCGTGAGCGGGCAGGTGGTGGCCGACGGCCAGCGGCTGCGCGGCGAGCCGGGCGCCAAGGGCGGCCGGGCGATCGACGGCGACGAGTCGGTGCGGGTCGTCGCGACCACCGTGAGCGGCTCGATCACCCTGCTGCGCGGCCGGACGCCGGACGCAGGCCCGGCCGCGGGCATGGAGGCACCGGCATGAGCCCCGTCTTCGCCCACGGCCAGCTGCGCCTGTACCTGCTCGTGCTGCTGGCGGAGGCGCCGCGGCACGGCTACGAGGTGATCCGCGCACTGGAGGAGCGCTTCGAGGGGCTGTACGCGCCGAGCGCCGGCACCGTCTACCCGCGCCTGGCCCGCCTCGAGGAGGAGGGCCTGGTGACCCGCGAGGACGAGGGGCGCAAGGCCGTGTACCGGATCACCGACGCCGGCCGGGCCGAGGTGGCGGCGCGCCGCTCGGAGGTCGACGAGCTGGAGGTCGAGCTCACCCACTCGCTGCACCGGATGGCCGACCAGGTGCGTCAGCAGGTGCGCGGCAGCGCGCAGGAGCTGCGGGCCGAGCTGGCCGACGCCGCCCGCGAGGCCCGGCGCACCGCCCGCGACGCCGGCGACGGCCGGCAGCGCGCGCAGCGCGGGGCCAAGACCGGACCGGGCTGGGCCGACGTCGAGACGTCGATCGCGGACTTCCGCCTCCGGGCCCGCGGGGCCGTGCGGTCGGCGCGCGACCACCTCGACGAGGACACCGTGCGGCGGGTGCAGCAGGCGCTGGACGACGCGCTCGGGCGGATCGACGAGGCGCTGGCCGGGCGCGACCGACCGACCCCGCCGACCTCGCCGACCTCGCCGACCCCGCCGCCCCCGCCGCCCGCTCGCGACGGCGCCGACGACGGTGCCGACGGTGCCGACGGTGCCGACGGGGGTCGGTCTACGGACGGGTGAGCACGACCTTGCCGAAGACGTCGCCCGCGAGGAGCTTCTCGAACCCCTCGCGGGCCGACGCCATCGGCAGCACCGAGTCGACGACCGGCCGCGTGCCGGTGGTCTCGCAGAACCGCACCAGCCGCTCGAGCTCGGCGCGGGTGCCCATGGTCGAGCCGACCACCCGCAGCTGCAGGAAGAAGACCCGGTTCAGCTCGGTGACGGCCCTCGAACCGCTGGTGGCGCCGGAGACGACGACGGTGCCGCCGGGACGCAGCGCCTTCAGCGAGTGCTCCCAGGTCGCCTCGCCGACGGTCTCGAGGACGGCGTCGACCCGATCGGGCAGCCGGGCGCCGGTCTCGAAGGCCTGGTCGGCGCCGAGCTCGACGGCGCGGGCGCGCTTGGCCTCGTCGCGGCTGGTGACCCACACCCGGTAGCCGGCGGCGCGGCCGATCGCGATCGCGGCGGTGGCCACGCCGCCGCCGGCGCCCTGCACCAGCACGGTCGAGCCGGGCGCCGCCCCCGACTGCGTGAGGAGCATCCGGTACGCCGTGAGCCAGGCCGTCGGCAGGCAGGCGGCCTGCTCGAACGACAGCCCGGCCGGCTTGGGCACGAGGTTGCGCCGCGGCACCACGACCTCGTCGGCGAACGTGCCCTGGTGCAGCTCGCTGAGCAGCGTGCGGCGCGGGTCGAGCGTCTCGTCGTCGCGCCAGTCGGGGTCGCTGACGACGGCGTGCACCACGACCTCGCGACCCTCGTCGTCGACCCCGGCGGCGTCGCACCCGAGCGTCATCGGCAGCCGGTCGGCGCGCAGGCCGACGCCGCGCAGGCTCCACAGGTCGTGCTGGTTCAGCGCCGCGGCCCGCACCCGCACCCGGGCCCAGCCGTCGGGGACGTCGGGGCGTGGCCGCTCCCCCACCTCGAGGACGGAGAGCGGGTCGTCGGCGGAGGCCCCGGCAGCGGTGACGGCGAGCATGCTCGGAGCCTAGGCCGTCGGTGCCGCGTCCCACCATGCGGACGGACCCGGTCGCAGCGCGCCGGTCCGAGCGGCGCGACCTACCGTTGGGACGCCACTCGCGACCGCCCACCCCGAAAGCAGGCACCACCCATGCTCCGCAAGGTCTCGCTCGTCACCGCCGCCCTGCTCGTCGGAGGGCTCGCGGCTGCGTGCGGCGGCAGCGACTCGTCGTCCGGGGGCAGCGGCGGCAGCGGCGGTGCGCTCACCATCGGCACCGAGGGCACGTACGCGCCGTTCTCGTTCCACGACCCCAAGACGAACGAGCTCACCGGCTACGACGTCGAGATCGCCCGCGCCGTCGCGAAGCAGCTGGGCAAGGAGGCCAAGTTCAACGAGGTCACCTTCGACACCATCTTCGCCGGCATGCAGGCCAAGCGGTTCGACATGATCGCCAACCAGGTCACGGTGAACCCCGAGCGCGAGAAGCTCTACTCGTTCTCGACGCCGTACACCGTCTCGACCGCGGTCGTGGTCACCCGCTCCGACGACGACTCGGTGAAGACGCTGGCCGACGTGAAGGGCAAGCGCTCGCCGCAGTCGGCCACCAGCAGCTTCAACGACTTCGCGAAGGCCGCGGGTGCGAAGCCCTACACGGTCGAGGGCTTCACGCAGGCCGTCGCCGAGCTGAAGCAGAAGCGCGCGCCCATCACGTTCAACGACTCGCTCGCGGTGCTCGACTACCTGAAGAGCACCGGTGACACGAGCGTGAAGATCGCCGTGCAGACCGACGACGTGACCAAGCAGGCGTTCGTCTTCCGCAAGGGCGACCCGCTCGCCGGCCAGGTCGACGGCGCGCTGAAGACGTTGCAGCAGAACGGCACCCTCGAGCAGATCAGCGACAAGTACTTCGGGCAGGACGTCTCCGGCGACGCGGCGGTGGGTGCGTCGGCCTCGCCGAGCCCGTCCAGCGCGAGCTGATGGACGGCCACCCCACCCTGCAGCTGGTCCGCGAGTCGCTGCTGCCGCTGCTCGGGGGGCTGATCAAGGGCACGATCCCGCTCACGCTGATCTCGTTCGCGATCGGCCTGGTGCTGGCGCTGGTGGTGGCGCTCATGCGGCTGTCGCCGATCGGGCCGCTGCAGGCGGTGGCCCGGTTCTTCGTGTCGGTGATCCGCGGCACGCCGCTGCTGCTGCAGCTGTTCATCATCTACTACGGCCTGCCGTCGCTCGGCGCGACGATCGACCCGTTCCCCAGCGCGATCATCGCGTTCTCGCTGAACGTCGGCGGCTACGGCAGCGAGGTGGTGCGCGCCGCGATCCTCGCCGTGCCGCGCGGGCAGTGGGAGGCCGCCTCGACCGTCGGCATGGGGTACACGACGACGCTGCGCCGGGTGGTGCTGCCGCAGGCGGCCCGCGTCGCGGTCCCGCCGCTGTCCAACACCTTCATCTCGCTGGTGAAGGACACCTCGCTGGCCTCGACCATCCAGGTGGTCGAGCTGTTCCGCAAGGCGCAGGAGGTCGCGGCGCCGACGTACCAGTTCTTCGCGCTGTACGGCGTCGCGGCCCTGTACTACTGGGTCGTGTGCCTCGGCCTCTCGTTCACCCAGTCGCGTCTCGAGACGCGACTCGACCGGTACGTGGCGGTGTGAGTTGACTGACGACGAGACCAGGCCGCTGCTCGAGGTCCGGGGGCTGCACAAGGCCTTCGGCGACAACCAGGTGCTGCGCGGCATCGACCTGACCGTCGACCGCGGCTCGGTGACCGTGCTCATCGGGCCGTCGGGGTCGGGCAAGACGACGCTGCTGCGCTCGGTGAACGTGCTCGAGACGCCGGACGCCGGGGTGGTGCGGGTCGGCGACGTCGAGCTCGACTTCACGGCCGGCGTCGGCAAGAAGGACCCGGCCCGGCTGCGGGCGCGCAGCGGCATGGTCTTCCAGGGGCACAACCTCTTCCCGCACCTGAGCGTGCTCGACAACGTGACGGCCGGGCCGCTGCTGGTGCAGGGCCGCGACCGGACCGAGGCGCGCGAGGAGGCGACCAGGCTGCTGGCGCGGGTCGGCCTGGCCGGCAAGGAGAGCAGCTACCCGTACCAGCTCTCCGGCGGGCAGCAGCAGCGCGTGGGCATCGCGCGGGCACTGGCGATCCGCCCCGAGCTGATGCTCTTCGACGAGCCGACGTCGGCGCTCGACCCCGAGCTGGTCGGCGAGGTGCTCGCCGTCATGCGCGACCTGGCCACCGAGGGCTGGACGATGCTCGTCGTGACCCACGAGATGCGGTTCGCCCAGCAGGTCGCCGACCAGGCGCTGTTCCTCGACGGCGGGGTCGTGGTCGAGCGCGGCGCGCCCCGTGACGTCCTGGGCAACCCGCAGGAGGAGCGCACGAAGCGCTTCCTGCAGCGCGTCCTCGACCCGCTGTAGCCGGCGATCCCTGGTAGGAACGGGCGGTGACGACGAACCAGGCGCCCGCGAACCCGCACGACGTCCCGCGCCTGGTGCTCGGGCCGATGCTGCGGCACGTCGACCGCACGACCGCGACGGTGTGGGTCGAGACCGACCGGCCCTGCGAGGTCGAGGTGCTGGGCCACCGAGCACGCACCTGGGGCGTGCACGGGCACCACTACGCGCTGGTCGTCGTCGAGGGGCTGCGGCCGGGCACCACCACGCCGTACGAGGTGCACCTCGACGGCGCGACCGCGTGGCCCGAGCCGGGTGGGGTGCTGCCGCCGAGCGTCGTGCGCACCGTGGGCGACGACGGCGCCGAGCTGCGGCTCGCGTTCGGCTCGTGCCGGCGGGCTGCGCCCTTCGACCGCTCGAGCCTGCGGTCGGTCGGCGCCGACGCGCTCGTCGCGCTGGCCCAGCGGATGAGCGCCGGCGGCTCGGCCGAGGACCCGACCGGCGACACCACCGGCTGGCCCGACCTGCTGCTGCTCGCCGGCGACCAGGTGTACGCCGACGACCCGTCCCCGCGGCTGCGCGAGCGGCTGCAGCGGCTCGGCCGGGCCGGCGCCCGTCGGCACGAGGGGGTCGAGGGCGACAGCGAGGTGGCCGAGGAGATCGTCGACTTCGAGGAGTACGCCTGGCTCTACCACGAGTCGTGGCGGACGCCGGCGGTGCGCTGGCTGCTGTCGACCGTGCCGTCCTGCATGGTGCTCGACGACCACGACCTGCGCGACGACTGGAACAGCTCGCTGTCGTGGCGAGAGGAGGTCACCCGCGAGCCGTGGTGGCAGGCGCGGGTGCGCGGCGCGCTGGCGTCGTACTGGGTCTACCAGCACCTGGGCAACCTGTCCCCCGACGACCTCGACGACGACCCGACGTACCGCGCGGTGCTCGGCGCCGGGTCGGACGACGAGCGCGAGCGCCTGCTCGCCCGGATGGCCGACCGCGCCGACGCCGAGCCGGGCACCACGCGCTGGAGCTTCCACCGCGACCTCGGCCGCACCCGGCTCGTCGTCATCGACTCGCGCTGCTCGCGCTCGCTGCAGCCGGGGCACCGCGCGATGGTCGACGACCGCGAGTGGAAGTGGGTGCACGAGCAGGCCACCGCGCCCGGCGTCGACCACCTGCTGCTCGGCACCTCGCTGCCGTTCCTGCTGCTGCACGGCATCCACCACCTCGAGGGCTTCGACGAGGCGATCGCCGAGGGCGCCTGGGGCCGGCGCGGCGAGCGGGTCGGCGAGAAGCTGCGGCTCGCCGTCGACCTCGAGCACTGGGCCGCGTTCCGGAACTCGTTCGACGCGATGGTCGGCCTGGTGCAGGAGGTCGCGGCCCCCGACCCGGACGGCGGGTCGCCGGCGTCCGTGCTGTGGCTCTCGGGCGACGTGCACTGCTCCTACCTCGCCGAGGCGCGCGTCGAGGGCGTCGACCCCGACCGGACGGCGCTGCACCAGCTCACCATGTCGCCGTTCCGCAACCCGCTCGAGCCCTGGATCCGGGTCGCGAACCGGCTGCTCGAGCGGCCCAGGGTGGCGGGCGCCCTCGGCTGGCTGGCGCGGCGGGCCGGCGTCGTCGACCCGCCGATCACCTGGGACGTCGGCCACGGCCCCTGGTTCGACAACGGCGTCATGACGGTGGTGACGAAGGGGCGCGAGGCCTCGGTCGAGGTCGAGCACGCGCGCGTCGTCGGCGGCGCGCAGGTGCTCGACCGCACCCTCACCCGCGCGCTCACCCGCTGAGCCGTCCGGGGTCGCTCGGACGCGAAGAGGTCACGATCGGCGGGGTGGCCTGACGGCCGCCCGCGCCGGTGGCACCATGCCCCCTGACACCTTCCGTGCCGACCGGGGCGGTCAACGCCCCCTTGGAGGTCCTCTGTGTTCCGTCGTCCCAGCCGTGTCGCAGCCGTCGTCGTGACGGGTGCGGCCGCCCTGGCCCTGACTGCCTGCGGGTCCGACTCGCTCTCGAACGACGCCGGCGCCCAGCCGTCCGGCACCGTGTCGTCCGCGAGCAGCGACGCCGCGCTCACCTCCCAGCTGCCCCAGAAGGTGCAGAGCGCCAAGAAGATCGTCGTCGGCACCGACGCGTCGTACGCCCCGAGCGAGTTCCTCGCCGGCGACGGCAAGACCGTGCAGGGCTTCGACGTCGACCTGTTCAAGGCCGTCGGCCAGAAGCTCGGCGTCGAGGTCGAGTTCGTGCCGGCCAACTTCGACACGATCATCACCGGCGTCCAGGGCGGCAAGTACGACGTGGGCGTGTCCTCGTTCACCGTGAACTCCGAGCGCGAGCAGCAGGCCACGATGGTCAGCTACTACAACGCGGGCACCCAGTGGGCCACCGCCGCCGGCAACCCGAAGAAG
Source organism: Angustibacter aerolatus (assembly GCF_054776675.1). Classification (NCBI taxonomy): domain Bacteria; kingdom Bacillati; phylum Actinomycetota; class Actinomycetes; order Kineosporiales; family Kineosporiaceae; genus Angustibacter; species Angustibacter aerolatus. Next base: position 3,171 of record NZ_BAAHBM010000075.1, on the reverse strand, counting down.
ATCGACCCCGAGGCCGCCTGCGGCAAGAAGATCGCCGTGCAGAAGGGCACCGTGCAGCAGGAGGACGACCTGCCGAAGCGGCAGAAGGCCTGCACCACCGCCGGCAAGCCGAAGATCGACGTGCTGGTCTACACCGGTCAGGACCAGGCGACCGCGGCCGTGGCCAGCGGCAAGGCCGACGCGATGCTGGCCGACTCCCCCGTCGCCGCCTTCGCCGCCAAGCAGTCCAAGGGCAAGCTCGAGACCCTGGGCGACGTGTACGACGCCGCCCCCTACGGCTACGTGCTGCCCAAGGACGGCACGCAGTTCGGCGACGCGATCGTGAAGGCGCTGCAGTCGCTCGACCAGGACGGCACGTACAAGTCGGCGCTCGAGAACTGGGGCGTTGAGGACGGCGCGATCTCGAACTTCGAGGTCAACCCCGACGTCTCGTGAGCACCACCGACTCCTCGCGCGTCGCCCCCGGCCGGTCCGACGACCGGCCGGGGGCGATCGACGCGGTGCCCGTGCGGCACCCCAGCCGCTGGATCGCCATCGCGGTGATCGCCGTGCTGGTGGCGATGCTCGTCCACATGCTCGTCACGAACGACGCCTACAACTGGCCGTTCGTGTTCGAGATCATGAACCAGCAGCCGGTCATCGAGGGCCTGCTGAAGGGCACCATCGTCGCGACGATCGGCTCGATGGTCATCGGCGTGGTGTTCGGCGTGCTGCTCGCGGTGATGCGGCTGTCGCCGAACCCGGTGCTGTCGTCGGTCGCGTGGGTGTTCACCTGGTTCTTCCGGGGCATCCCGCGCCTGGTGCTGCTCACGATCATGGGCGCGCTCGGCATCCTGTTCACCAAGGGCCTGGCGATCGGCGTCCCGTTCGACCAGCAGATCCTCGGGTGGCTCGGCGTCGACGGCAGCCTGCGGCTGCACACGTTCGACGCGAACGCGATCTTCAGCGGGGTCATCGGCGGCATCATCGGCCTGGGCCTGTCGGAGGCCGCGTACATGGCCGAGATCGCCCGCGCCGGGATCTTGTCGGTCGACAACGGCCAGCGCGAGGCCGCCGAGGCCCTCGGCATGAGCCGCGGCAGGACGATGCGCCGGATCGTGCTGCCGCAGGCGATGCGGGTGATCGTGCCGCCCACCGGCAACGAGGCGATCGCCATGGTGAAGGACACCTCGCTGCTCATCGCCATCCCGGTCAGCACCGAGCTGTTCTTCCAGACCTCCTCGATCGGCTCGCGCACCTACGAGCTGCTGCCGTCGTACATCGCGGCCACGCTCTACTACCTGCTGATCAGCAGCATCATGATGGTCGGTCAGTACTTCCTGGAGCAGAAGTTCGGCCGTGGCTTCGGGGCGACCTCGAAGCCCCGGGTGCAGGTGCCCGTCGGCGGCCAGGGAGGTGCCTGACATGGCGACGCAGCAGATGCCGCTGGTGCACGCGGTGAACGTGCACAAGTCGTTCCACGGCAACGAGGTGCTGAAGGGCATCGACCTCGACGTCGACGCCGGGCAGGTCGTGTGCCTGCTCGGGCCGTCGGGCTCGGGCAAGACGACGTTCCTGCGCTGCATCAACCAGCTCGAGACGATCGACGGCGGCCGCATCTGGGTCGACGGCGACCTCATGGGCTACACCGAGAAGCCGACCAGGTCGCACCCGCAGGGGCGCCTGCACCGCCTGCACGACAAGGCGATCGCGGCGCAGCGGCGCGAGATCGGCATGGTGTTCCAGCGCTTCAACCTGTTCCCGCACATGACGGCGCTCGAGAACGTGTGCGAGGCACCGGTGCAGGTGAAGGGCGAGCCGAAGGGCGTCGTGCGAGAGCGCGCCAAGAGCCTGCTCGACCGCGTCGGGCTGGGTGACCGCTGCGACGCCTACCCCTCGCAGCTGTCGGGTGGGCAGCAGCAGCGGGTGGCGATCGCCCGCGCGCTGGCGATGGAGCCGAAGCTCATGCTCTTCGACGAGCCGACCTCGGCGCTCGACCCCGAGCTGGTCGGCGAGGTGCTGCAGGTGATGCGCGGCCTCGCCGAGTCGGGCATGACGATGGTCGTCGTGACGCACGAGATGTCGTTCGCCCGCGAGGTCGCCGACCGCGTGGTGTTCATGGACGGCGGCGTCGTCGTCGAGCAGGGCGACCCGAAGCGCGTGATCAACGACCCGCAGCACGAGCGCACCCGCTCGTTCCTGCGCCGCATGCGGCAGGAGGAGGCCGAGGGGCACCACGGCGCCACCTCGACGGGGGCGACGACCTGAGCGCGAAGCGGGCGTCTGCCCGTGCGCCGGAGCCGGCCGGGCTGGTCGCGGCGGGTGTGGTCAAGCGGTTCGGTGGCCGGGTGGTGGTCGACACCGTCGACCTCGAGGTGGCGCCCGGCGAGGTGCTGGTGCTCGCCGGCAGCAACGGCAGCGGCAAGACCACCCTGCTGCGGGTGCTGGCCGGCGTGCTCGACCCCGACGCCGGCAGCGTGACCTGGCGCGACCGCGCCGTCGACGAGTCCGACCCGTGGACCCGGCGGGAGGTCGCGGTGCTGCTCGACGACGTCGGCACGTTCCCCGACCTCGCCGCGCGCGAGCACCTCGAGCTGCTGGCCCGCGCCTTCGGTGTCGAGCAGCCCGCCGAGCGGGCCGACGCGGTGCTCGACGAGGTCGGGCTGGGATCGCGCGGCGGCCAGCTGCCGCTCACCATGTCGAGCGGTCAGCGGCACCGGCTGGCGCTGGCGTCGGTGCTGGTGCGCCCGGCCGGGCTGCTGCTGCTCGACGAGCCCGAGCAGCGGCTCGACGCGGCCGGCCGGCAGTGGCTCGGCGAGCGGCTGCGCAGCCTGGCCGACGCCGGCACGAGCGTGGTGCTGGCCAGCCACGACAGGGAGCTCACCGACCACGTGGCCGACCTCGTGCTCGAGCTGGCGTGAGCGAGGCGCAGACCGCGGCCGCAGCCACGGCACCGACCGCGCGGCGGCTGCGCGGCTGGGTGCGGGCCGCGCGCCGCACCTCGGGCACCGCGCGCCCGATCGGCGAGACGCTCGGCAACCTGTACGTCGCGGTGCTCGGTGTCGGGATCGACGCGGCGCTCGTCGAGCCGGTGGCGGCCGGGGCCCTCGGCGACGTCGGCACCCGGTCGACCGGCGCCGCCCACCCTGCGCTGGCCGTCGCCCTCGCCGTCGTCGGGCTGCTGGCCGAGCG
>NZ_BAAHBM010000074.1:0-16465 GCF_054776675.1 Angustibacter aerolatus | reverse complement strand
GGCCACCGGCCGCACCTGTCGCAGGGCCGGTCGCTGAGACGCCGGGGCGCCGAGGTGCTGTCGGTGCCGGCCCTGCGACAGGTGCGGCCGGTGGCCGACCAGGCCCGCCTCGACGCGGCCGGGCGCCGGGCCAACCTCGCCGGGGCGCTGGGGGTGGTGCCGGGCTGGCGACGCACGGTGCGCGACGCCCGGGTGCTGCTCGTGGACGACGTGGTCACGACCGGCGCGACCCTGTGGGCGGCCGCCGACGCGCTGCACCTGGGCGGTGCCGACGTGCTCGGTGCGGTGGCCGTGGCGCGCACGCCGCTGCGCCGCCAGGAACGGGCGGGAGGCCGTCGCGAGTGACCACCCCTCAGTCGCTGCGAGCCCTGCCCGACAGGCGTACCGTCGCCGCATGGTGCACCTGACCGGCGCGGGACGGGCCTCACGGGCCCGGCTGCGCGGCGGGCGGTGACACCGCGCCGACCGGGCTCGCACCCCTCTCGAACACAGGCGGCGGCATCTGCCGCTGCCGACTCGCCACCCGCCTGAGCAGGTGGCGGCCGCGTCGATGAGGAGGTCCCCTGTGGAGATCGTGGTCACCGGACGGCACGTCGAGGTCAAGGAGCGGTACCGCCGCCACCTCGAGGAGAAGCTCGCGAAGGTCCCCCAGCTCGCGCCGCGCATCCAGCGGCTCGACATCGTGATCTCGCACGAGCCGAACCGCCGTCAGTCGTCCGTCCAGGAGCGCGTCGAGATCACCTGCGTCGGCAAGGGGCCCGTGGTCCGCGCCGAGGCCGCCGCCGACGACGCGTACGCCGCCTTCGACGTCGCCTACGGGCGGCTGCTCGAGCGGCTGCGCCGGGCGCACGACCGCAAGCGCGTGCACAAGGGCCGCCGGGCGCCGGAGTCGGTCGCGGTGGCGACCGCCCGCAGCATCGAGGACCTGCCCGTGGAGCCCGTCGACGACGGCGCCGCCGACACGGCGGAGAGCCCCGTGCAGATCCGCGAGAAGGTGCACGCCGCTCGGCCCATGACGATCGAGCAGGCGCTCTACGAGATGGAGCTCGTCGGCCACGACTTCTACCTGTACTGCGACGCCGACACCGGGCAGCCGAGCGTGGTCTACCGCCGGCGGGGCTGGGAGTACGGCGTCCTGCACCTCGACGTCGACAGCGACGCGGACGCGGGGGAGAAGCTCGCCGAGCGCACGCTGCGCTACGAGGCGGTCTCGGCGGGGTAGCAGCGGTACGGGCGGTGCGTCCGGCCCTGCACGCGTACGTGCCAGAATGAGCAGCCTGGACCGTGTCCGTGCGGGCCCGTCGGGAGGATCAGGCATGAGCGAGGCGCCGGCGCCTGCGGGACGCACCGAGCCCATCCGCGTGCTCGTGGCGGACGACCACGTCCTCTACCGGCGCGGGCTGGAGATGGTCCTCGGCACCGAGGAGGGCATCGCGATCGTCGGCGAGGCCGGCGACGGTGCCGAGGCCATCCAGCGCGTCGAGGAGCTGCTGCCCGACGTCGTCCTCATGGACATCCGCATGCCGCGCCGGTCGGGCATCGAGGCGTGCACGGCCATCAAGGACGTCGTGCCGTCCACGAAGATCGTGATCCTCACGATCTCCGACGAGGAGAGCGATCTCTACGAGGCCGTGCGGGCCGGCGCCAACGGCTACCTGCTGAAGGACGTGCCCGGCGAGGAGATCGCCGACGGCATCCGCGCGGTGGCCAGCGGCCAGTCGCTGATCAGCCCGTCGATGGCGAGCAAGCTGCTCAGCGAGTTCGCGACGATGATCAAGAAGAGCGAGGAGCGGCCGCAGCTGCCGGTGCCGCGCCTGACCGACCGCGAGCTCGAGGTGCTGAAGCTCGTGGCGCGCGGGCTGCGCAACAGCGAGATCGCCAAGGAGCTCTTCATCTCCGAGAACACGGTGAAGAACCACGTGCGCAACATCCTGGAGAAGCTGCAGCTGCACTCGCGCATGGAGGCCGTCGTCTACGCGGTCCGCGAGCGCATCCTCGACGTCACCTGAGCCCGGGCGGCAAAGGCGTCGCGGGTTGTCGGTGGGCTCCGGCAGGATCGCGGCCATGAGCGACACCACCTGGACGGTCCCGCCCGCGCCCCGCTTCGTCGAGGAGCCGGTGCTCGGCGACGAACGGCCGATGCTCGAGGGCTGGCTGGACGCCCACCGGGCGACGCTGCGGTGGAAGGTCGAGGGCCTCACCGCCCAGCAGCTGAAGACGCCGTCCGACCCGCCGTCGGCCCTGACGCTGCTCGGGCTGGTGCGGCACCTGGCCGACAACGAGCGGTGGTGGTTCCGTCGCCACGGCGCCGAGGACGTCGACCTGCGGGACATCTACTGCACCGACGACTGGCCGGACGCCGACTTCGAGGGCGTCCCCGACGCGGACGCCGCGGCCGACCTGGCCACGTACGAGGCCGAGGTGCTCGCCGCCCGCGAGGCCGTCGCCGGTCGGTCGCTGGACGACGTCGTGCAGGGCCCGGCGCCGAGCCGTCCGCGGTCGCTGCGCTGGATCTACCTGCACATGATCGAGGAGTACGCGCGGCACAACGGGCACGCCGACCTGCTGCGCGAGCACCTCGACGGCGTGACCGGCGACTTCCCGCGGTGACCGCCGCGCTGCGGATGACGCAGGCGCAGGCCCGCCGCGTCGCGATCGCCGCGCAGGGGCTGGCCGAGCCCCGCCCGAGCGGCCCGGTCACCACGCGCCACCTGCAGCGGGTGATCGACCGGCTCGGCGTCGTGCAGATCGACAGCGTCAACGTGCTGGCCCGCAGCCAGTACCTGCCGTTCTTCGCCCGCCTGGGCGGCTACGACACGGCGCTGCTCGACCGCGCGCGCGACCGCGCGCCGCGCCGCCTCGTCGAGTACTGGGCGCACGCAGCCAGCCTGGTGCCGCCGTCGACGCTGCCGCTGCTGCGCTGGCGCATGGCGCGGGTGCGCGACGAGGCGTGGGGCGGCATGCGGTCGGCCGAGCTCGAGCACGCCGGCCTCGCCGCGCAGCTGCTCGACGAGGTGCGCCGCCGCGGGCCGCTGACCGCGCCCGAGCTCGAGCTGGCGCTGCAGCACGACGGGCCGCGCGACCGCAGCCAGTGGGGGTGGAACTGGTCGGTGGTGAAGCGGATGCTCGAGCTCATGTTCTGGGCCGGCGAGATCACCTCGTCCGGCCGCACCAGCCAGTTCGCCCGCCTCTACGACCTGCCCGAGCGGGTGCTGCCGGCCGAGGTGCACCGGGCGCCGACGCCGAGCGACGCGCAGGCGCACCGCGAGCTGGTGTCGATCGCCGCGCGGGCCACTGGCGTCGCCACCGTGGCCCACCTGCAGGACCACTTCCGGTCGAACCAGGCGCAGGTCAGGGCGGCGGTCGACGAGCTGGTGGCTGACGGCGAGCTGCTGCCGGTCGAGGTCGCGGGGTGGAAGCACCCGGCGTACCTCCACGCGGCGGCGCGGCGGCCCCGCGCGGTGCGCTCGCGGGCGCTGCTCAGCCCGTTCGACTCGATGGTGTGGGACCGGCGCCGGGTGCTCGAGCTGTTCGGGTTCGACTACCGCATCGAGATCTACGTGCCGGCACCCAAGCGCCGGTTCGGCTACTACGTGCTGCCCTTCCTGCTCGACGAGGGCCTCGTCGCCCGCGTCGACCTCAAGGCCGACCGGCACGCGCGCGGTGGCGACGGCGTGCTGCTGGTGCAGGCGGCGCACGCCGAGCCGGGGGCACCCGCGCACACGCCGTCCGAGCTGGCCGACGAGCTGCGCGACCTGGCCCGGTGGCTCGGGCTGGCCGACGTCGAGGTCGTCGGTCCGGGTGACCTGGCGCCGGCGCTCTCCGAGGCGTTGGCAGGATCTCGATGAACCGTGTCATCAGCGACACTGGTGCAGCCGTGTGCCCGGCCCGGATCATCTGACCGTGCCAGCCGCTCCCGTCGCGCCCTCGCCCGTCGTCCGCCGTCGCGTGCACCGCGCCTGGTGGGTGGCCGCCGTCACCTTCGGCGCCCTCATCGCCTCGGCCGGCTTCCGGTCGAGCACCGGTGTGCTGATGGAGCCCGTGGAGGGTGAGTTCGGCTGGTCGCGCGAGCTGACGTCGACCGCGGTGACCATCAACCTGGTCGTCTTCGGCCTCACCGCCCCGTTCGCCGCAGCGCTCATGGAGCGCTTCGGGCTGCGACGCGTGGTGCCGATCGCGCTCGTGCTGGTGTCGATCGGGTCGGGCCTGACCACCGTCATGACGTCGTCCTGGCAGCTGCTCGTGCTGTGGGGGGTGCCGGTGGGGTTCGGCACCGGGGCGATGGCGCTGGTGCTCGGTGCGGTGGTCGCCAACCGGTGGTTCGTGAAGCACCGCGGCCTGGTCACCGGGTTGTTCTCGGCCGCCTCCTCGACCGGGCAGCTCGTGTTCCTGCCGGTCATGGCCCGGCTGGCCGTCGAGGTCGGCTGGCGCTGGGCGGCCCTGGTCGTCTCGGCGCTCGCGCTGGCCCTGGTGCCGCTGGTGCTGCTGCTGCTCGCCGACCACCCGCGCGACGTCGGCGCCCGTCCGTACGGCGCGCCGGACGAGGACGACGAGCCGCTGCCGACCACCGGCAGCGCGCAGGTGCGTCCGGCCCGCGCCGCCGTGCGCGGCCTCGTCGACGCCGCCCGCACGTCGACGTTCTGGTTGCTGGCCGGCACCTTCTTCATCTGCGGCTGGTCGACGAACGGGCTGATCGGCACCCACTTCGTACCCGCGGCGCACGACCACGGCATGCCGGTCACGACCGCGGCCGGCCTGCTGGCGCTCATCGGCGTGTTCGACATCGTCGGCACCGTCGGCTCGGGCTGGCTCACCGACCGCGTCGACGCCCGCCTGCTGCTGGTGACCTACTACGCGCTGCGCGGGCTGAGCCTGCTCGTCGTCCCGTCGCTGCTCGGCCCGGCGGTGCGGCCGAACCTGTTCCTGTTCGTCGTCTTCTACGGGCTGGACTGGGTGGCGACGGTGCCGCCGACGGTCGCCCTGTGCCGGCAGCACTTCGGGCTCGAGCGCTCGGCGGTGGTGTTCGGCTGGGTGTACGCCTCGCACATGGTCGGTGCGGGGATCGCGGCGACGTTCGCCGGCACCGTGCGCGAGCGCACCGGCACCTACCAGGCCGCCTGGCTGACGGCGGGCGCGCTCTGCCTGCTCGCCGCGGCGGCCGTGCTCGCGATCCGCGGGGCCGACGGCCGGCGGGGCGCGCGGGTGCGTCCACCGCGACCCGAGCCGGTGGCCGTCGGGGGCTAGGGAGCGGGCGTCAGCTCGTGCGGCAGCAGGTCCCAGACCACGAAGTCGGTGCGGGTGCCGTCGCGCAGCAGCTCGGCCCCGCGCTGCAGGCCCACGCGCCGGAACCCGGCCCGCTCCGCCACCCCGTTGCTGGCGACGTTGCCGACCGCCGCGCGCAGCTGCACCCGGGGAGCGCCGAGCCCTCCGACGTCCGGCGGCAGCAGCACGTGCCGGGCCACCAGCCGCACGGCGCACGTCATGACACCGCGGCCGCGCGCGTCGGGGTGCGCCCAGTAGCCGATCTCGGCGTTCGTGAGCGAGGCGTCGAGCCGCATGACCGACACCGCCCCGAGCGCCTGGTCCTCGTCGTCGGCCACGCACCAGTACACGCCCTCGCCGCCGGCGTGCTGCTCCTCGCGCGTGCGGAGGTACCACTGCGCGTCGGCAAGGGTGTACGGCACCGGCAGCTGCGGCAGCCACCGGCGGCTGTCCTCGTCGGAGCAGGCCTCGGCCACGCGGACGACGTCGGTCTCGCGCCAGGGCCGCAGGTGCGCCCCGTCGCCGTGCAGCGTCACGGCCTCGAGCCAGGGCGTCACCGGCGTGGTCGGCTCGCCGCGACAGATCGACGCCGCCCAGCCGTCGACCGAGCGACCGCGCTGCCGGTTCAGGCCGCGCAGGGTGCCCTCGACGCGGAAGCCGCACGCCCACGCGACCCGGCGCGACCCCCAGTTGCCCACGTGCGCGCTCCAGCGGACGACGTCGAGCCCGAGCCCGCCGTTGGCGTCCGGCAGGAAGGCCCACGCCAGCGCCAGCCGCACCGCCCGCGACATGACGCCGCGCCCGCGGGCCCACGGCGCCAGCGCGAACCCGATCTCGGCGCCGTCCGCGCCGTCCGGCCGCAGCGAGAGGTTGCCGGCGAACCGCCGCCGCCCCTCGTCGTCCTCGGCGTCGACGACGAGCGTGTAGTCGCTGCCGTCGGCCCAGCCCTCGCGCACGCGCCCGTGCACGAACTGCTCGGCGTCCTCGCGGCGGTAGGGCACGGGCACCGTCGTCCAGCGCTGCACCTCCGGATCGAGGCACATGAGGAAGGACGCGTCGACGTCGTCGTCGGTGTACCGGCGCAGGCGCACGTCGGCGGCCGGCCCGTGCGGCTCGGCGTAGCTGGCGGCGGTCACGTGGTCAGCCTGTCCAGCCGCGCCGCCGGCGGCAACGTGAACCGGCCTGGCATGGTGGTGGCATGAGCGAGACGGGCAGTCAGGACGCGGCCGCGAGGGCGCAGGTGCGCGACGCGCCGCAGCAGCACCGGTACGAGCTGGTGCTGGACGACCGGGTCGTGGGCGTCGCCGACTACCGGCTCGACGAGGCGGCGGGCGTGCTGAGCGTGCCGCACGTCGAGGTCGAACCGGCGCTGCGCGGCGGCGACCTCGGGTCGGTGCTCGCTCGCGGCGTGCTCGACGACGTGCGCCGCCGCAGCCTGAAGGTGCGGCCGCTGTGCCCCTTCATGGCGCTGTACCTGCGCCGCCACCCGGACGACGCGGACCTGGTCGCGGGCTAGGCCCGGCGTCCGCGGGGCTCAGGAGGGGAGCGGACGCACCCGGCCGTGCATGCACACGTCGTGCATGACGAGCGGGGCGTCGGGGGACTCGCGCAGCGGGAGGAAGCGCTCGCGCACCCCCTCGACGCGGAACCCCGCCCGCAGGGCCGTGCGGCACGACGCCACGTTCGCGACGGCGTGGTCGAGCTGCACGCGCACCACGTCGCCGCCGGTCGGGTCGAGCAGCCACTCGGTGATGAGCCGCAGCGCCGTGCTCGCCACGCCGCGGCCGCGCGCCTCCGGGGCCACCGCGTACCCGACGTCGCGGATCGAGAACGGCGCGGGGAAGCCGTTGCGCCAGTCCATGCTGCCCAGCAGACGGTCGGGGTCGTCGGCGGCGGCGATCGCCAGGGTGGCCGGCGGCTCGGGGTCGTGCTCCTGGGCGACCTCCGCCTGCAGCCGCTCGGCGACCAGCTCGCGGGTGTGCTCGAACACCGGCGGTGACCAGCGGGCCGACTCGGCGTCGTACATCGCGAGGCGCGCGTCGAGGTCGGCCAGCCGCCAGCGACGCAGCAGCACCCCGTCCGCACGCAGCCCGTCGGCGGGCCAGGGTGCGCTCATGCGCGCCAGTATCACCGACCACGCGCGCCGCGGACGGCGTCCTGACGCGTTCTGCGCGGGTCGCCGGCGGGCCCTGTGGACGACTCCGGCCAGGCGCCCCGGTGGGATGCGTACGATGGATCGCGGTCCGCAGGGTGCGGACCGTGTGCCCGGCGGTCGCAGCCGACCGCCGCCGCGCTGCGAGCCCGGGAGTCGTCGAGTGCCGAAGATCGTCGAGAAGCTGCTCCGTGCCGGCGAGGGCCGGATCGTCAAGCGGCTCAGCGGGCTGGCCGACCAGGTCAACGCCCTGGAGGACGACTTCGTCCGGCTCAGCGACGCCGAGCTGCGCGAGGAGACCGACCGCTTCAAGGCCCGCATCGCCGATGGCGAGTCGCTCGACGACCTGCTGCCCGAGGCCTTCGCGACGGTCCGTGAGGCCGCCCGCCGCACGCTCGGCCAGCGCCACTTCGACGTCCAGATGATGGGCGGCGCGGCGCTGCACCTGGGCAACATCGCCGAGATGCGCACCGGTGAGGGCAAGACCCTCGTCGCGACGTCGCCGGCCTACCTCAACGCCCTCAGCGGCAAGGGCGTGCACGTCATCACGGTCAACGACTACCTGGCCGAGTACCAGTCCGACCTGATGGGCCGCGTGCACCGGTTCCTCGGCCTGACGACCGGCTGCATCCTGTCGTCGCAGACCCCGGCGCAGCGCCGCGACATGTACGCGTGCGACATCACCTACGGCACGAACAACGAGTTCGGCTTCGACTACCTGCGCGACAACATGGCGTGGTCGGCCGACGAGCTGGTGCAGCGCGGGCACAACTTCGCTATCGTCGACGAGGTCGACTCGATCCTCATCGACGAGGCGCGCACGCCGCTCATCATCAGCGGCCCCGCCGACCAGCCCACGAAGTGGTACGTCGAGTTCGCGCGGGTGGTTGCGCGGCTGCAGCGCGACCGCGACTACGAGGTCGACGAGAAGAAGCGCACCGTCGGCGTGCTGGAGTCCGGCATCACCCGGGTCGAGGACTACCTGGGCATCGACAACCTCTACGAGAGCGCCCACACCCCGCTGGTCGGCTACCTGAACAACGCCGTCAAGGCCAAGGAGCTGTTCAAGAAGGACAAGGACTACGTCGTCATCGACGGCGAGGTGCTCATCGTCGACGAGCACACCGGCCGCATCCTGGCCGGGCGTCGATACAACGAGGGCATGCACCAGGCCATCGAGGCCAAGGAGGGGGTGCAGATCCAGAACGAGAACCAGACGCTGGCGACCATCACCCTGCAGAACTACTTCCGCATGTACGACAAGCTCTCGGGCATGACGGGCACCGCCCTCACCGAGGCCGCGGAGTTCAACCAGATCTACAAGCTCGGTGTGGTCGAGATCCCGACCAACCGCTCGATGGTCCGCAAGGACCAGCCCGACCTGGTGTACCGCACCGAGGAGGGCAAGTTCGGCGCCGTCGTCGACGACATCGTCGACCGCAGCAAGGACGGCCAGCCGGTGCTCGTCGGCACCACGAGCGTCGAGAAGAGCGAGTACCTGTCCCAGCAGCTGCGCAAGCGCGGCGTCGCCCACGAGGTGCTGAACGCGAAGTACCACGAGCGCGAGGCGGCGATCGTCGCGCAGGCCGGTCGCAAGGGTGCGGTCACCGTCGCCACGAACATGGCCGGCCGCGGCACCGACATCATGCTGGGCGGCAACGCCGAGTTCATGGCCGTCGCCGACCTCAAGCAGCGCGGCCTCGACGCCGCCGAGACGCCGGAGGAGTACGAAGCGGCCTGGCCGGCGGCCCTCGAGGCCGCGCGCAAGGCGGTCGAGCGCGAGCACGAGGAGGTGACCGAGCTCGGCGGCCTGTACGTGCTGGGCACCGAGCGGCACGAGTCCCGTCGCATCGACAACCAGCTGCGCGGTCGCTCCGGCCGCCAGGGCGACCCGGGTGAGAGCCGCTTCTACCTCTCGCTGCAGGACGACCTGATGCGCCTGTTCAACTCCGGCATGGTCGACCGCTTCATGGCCGGTGCCGGCATCGGCGACGACGTGCCGATCGAGTCCAAGCTCGTGACCCGCTCGATCGCCTCGGCGCAGAGCCAGGTCGAGGGCCAGAACTTCGAGATCCGCAAGAACGTCCTGAAGTACGACGACGTGCTGAACCGCCAGCGCGAGGTCATCTACGAGGAGCGCCGCCGCGTGCTCGAGGGCGAGGACCTGCACGAGCAGGTGCTGGGCTTCATCGAGGACGTCGTCACCAGCTACGTGCGCGGTGCGACGGCCGAGGGCTTCGCCGAGGAGTGGGACCTCGACGCGCTGTGGAAGGCGCTCGGGCAGCTCTACCCGGTGGGCATCACCGTCGACGAGCTCGTCGAGGAGGCCGGCGGCGAGGCCGGCGTCACCGGCGAGCTGCTGCTCGCCGAGCTGCGCTCGGACGCCGAGCACGCCTACGCCCGCCGCGAGGCCACGCTGGGCGGTGAGGTGCTGCGGGAGCTCGAGCGCCGCGTGGTGCTGAGCGTGCTCGACCGCAAGTGGCGCGAGCACCTGTACGAGATGGACTACCTGCAGGAGGGCATCGGCCTGCGCGCCATGGCCCAGCGCGACCCGCTGGTCGAGTACCAGCGCGAGGGCTTCCAGCTCTTCAACGCCATGAACGAGGCGATCAAGGAGGAGTCGGTCGGCTACGTCTTCAACCTCGAGGTGCAGGTCGAGGCCGAGAGCGAGGCCGTCGAGGAGCACCCGCAGATCTCCGCGAAGGGCCTCGACCAGGCCAACCGCCCCGCGCAGCTGCACTACTCCGCGCCCACCGTCGACGGCGAGGCCGGGGTCGTGGAGCGCGACGAGTCGCCTGCCGACTCTGCGGCCGGCGCCGCCGACGGCACCCGGGCCGAGCGACGTGCCGCCGACCGAGCCAGCCGCAAGAAGCACCGCGGCTAGCCCGCACGACGCAGCAGACGAGACCGGCCGGCGAGCACGCCGGCCGGTCTCGTCGTCTCCACGCTCGATCGAGCCGGGCACCTTTCGAGCCGGCCGCTGATCGAGCCGGGCGATCGAGCCGGGCGATCGAGCCGGGCCCTCGAGCCGGGCCCTCGAGCCGGGCCCTCGAGCCGTGCGCCGATCGAGCCGGGCGCTGTGCATGCCAGCCGCCGATCGAGAGGGCGCGCCGATCGAGCTGGGCGCCGGCCCCGTGGGTCACCCGAGCTCGAGCACCGTCACCCGCCACCGGTCCTCGCACCCCTCCAGGCGCAGCGCGACGGCGCTGACGTGCGCGGGGCCGTGCACGACGGCGCACACCTCCGCGACGCCGTCCGCTGGGGTGCAGGCCAGCACCCCGCCGATGCGGGGCCGGGGACGCCCGGTCGGGTCGCTGCGTCGGCGCAGGCGGGCCCGGCGTCCGACCTGCTCGTAGACCTCCGGGGTCACCCACCGGAGCAGCTGGGCGCGAGGCCGGTGCCCGTCCAGCACCTCGAGCAGCACCTGCACGACCTGCCGCCCCCACAGCCGCGGCGGTGGCAGCCGGCTGCCGTCGGTCTCACCCGTGGCCGACGTGTCCGCCCCCTGCGCGTCGGCCTCGTCCCCGGCGTCGTCGTCGGCGCGCCGCACGGGCCCGCCTGCCGCACCAGGCGAGGCACGGGGGCCGTCGGCTGCGCCACCCGGGCCGAGGCCGCGGGGGTCGCGGTGGTCGTCCGCCCAGCTGCGTCCGACCGGGTCCGAGCGTGCAGCGTCGTCGAGCAGCGACTCGTCAGGCAGCTCGCCGTCGGGCAGGACCAGCCGCAGCACGCCCTGTACGCCGTCACCGGGCCGGGGTGGCGGGGGGAGCGGACCGACCTCCAGCGGTGCCTCGCAGTCGGGTGCGGGCAGCAGGCGGAGCGGTGCGGCGGTCATCGGCCGACCCCTGCCGTCCGGACGTGACGAGCGGTGGTCTCGGTGCCGGACTCGTCCGCGCCGGACGGGACGCGCAGGACCGTGCCGGGCTGCAGACGATCCGGGTCGTCCCCGATCACGTCGCGGTTGGTGTGCCACCAGCGCGGCCAGGCGTGCAGCACCTCGACGTCGTCGGCGCCGCGACCCAGGTGGCGAGCGGCCACCGCCCACAGCGAGTCCCCGCGCCGCACCACCACGGTGGCCGGATCCGCTCGCGGCGCCTGTCTGGTCGCGACCGCCGAGACCAGCAGGGGTGACGGCAGCTCCCGGGGTGGCGGTGGCGGGCTCGGGGCGACCCACCCCGGTTCGGGCAGCGTGCACGGCACCCGGGCCTCGCCCAGCGGGCCCTCCGGGACGACTGCCGTCGTCGCGACGCAGGTGGTCACGGAGCTACCGCCCGCCCGATCGACCGGTCCGGGTGCCCCGGCCGAGGCGGAGGTCGCGGCCCCCGCCAGCAGGCTGATGCCGAGGACGCCGGCGGCGAGCGGTCGCACCGCGCGGGGCGCCGTCGCGAGCACGAGCCGCGCCGCTCGTCCCTCGCCCCCGGCACCTCGGCGGCCGCGAGGGTCGCTGCCCCGCACGAGTTGCTGCACCAGCGCAGCGCTCAGCAGCAGCGCCCACAGCCCGAGCCTGAGCAGCACGACGCCGACGACGGCGGCGGCGAGCGTCGTCAGCGTCGCGACGGGGTCGGCGCCGGCAGCGTCGGACGTCAGCAGCGCGCCGACGGCGTGCCGAGCGCTGCCGCCGACCTCCAGCCCCGCCAGGACGAGGGCCGCACCCGCCGCAGCGCTCGTGGCCGATCGGCCGATGGTCCCAGTCGTCGTCATGCTGCCCCCAGCGTGCGTTTGCGTTCGTTTGCCTGTGACGAAGACTCTTGGCGGCCGGTTGCCGCCTGTCAACCCGGCGCGGCTGCCTGTGGACGAGCGGGCGCACACGGGCGCCGCAGCAGCCACAAGCGGTCATCGAGTGACCGCGGTCAGGGCGCGTCGGCACCGCGCTGCGGACGCGGTTCGCTGTCGGACCCGTTCTCTAGGCTCGGCTCGTCCGTGGTCCACGCGGGCACCGAGGGAGGTCGTCCGTGGTCGTGCTGGTGCTCAAGGTGGTGGCCGCCCTGGTGGCAGCGGTCGCCGCGGTGGCGCTCGGCCTGCACGCCTCCGGTGTGCTGACGCTCTCCGGGACGCAGCGGGTTGCGGCAGTCGTGGCCAGTGCGGTGCTCGCAGCGGTGTCCACCGTCGCGGTCGCCGTCCGCGACTGGCGCGAGCGGCGGGCCGGCCTCGTGCGCGAGCGGGTCGACGACGTCCTGGACGGGGTGCTGTGGGCCGTGGTCGACCTGCTCGTGACGCGGCCCGAGGTGGGTCGGCTGGACGTGCGCGACCTCGGTGTGGCCGCCTACCGGCTCGAGCGCCCGTGGTGGGCGCCGTGGCGCCCGCGGTTGCGACGCGTGCACCGGGTGCGTGCACGGCACCGGCCGACGGCCGCCTCTGTCGACTGGGTCCCCGGCAAGGGCGTGGTCGGCCGCTGCGTCGCACAGCGCCGGGTGGTGGCGCAGGACCTGGGTGCGGTCGACGAGGCGACCAGGGGCTGCACGCGTGAGCAGTGGGACGCGATGCCCGACGACGTGCGGCTCGGGCTGGACTTCGACGAGCACCTGGCGGTGCGCGGACGGTACGGCGTCGTGGTCGCGGCACCTGTCATCGACGACCGTCGCGCCGTCGCTCGGGTCAGTGGCTGCATCGCGCTCGACGGCCCGTCCGGGTGTCTCGCGGCGCTGCGGTCCGACGACGTCGTGGGGGTGCTCGAGTCGGCGGGCGCGCTGCTGCTGCGGCAGGTGGCGCGCACCTGACGCCGCCCGGCGCACTCTTGCCGTCCGGCACACTGGCGGGATGCGCTGGGACGACCTCTTCGCCGACCTCGAGGCGCACGCCACCGCTGCGTCCCTCGCCGAGCGCTCCGGTCAGGTGGACGAGCTGACCCGCGCCGAGCGCTCGGCCGTGACGCTGGCCGACCGGCTGCGACAGGCGCAGGGGCGCGTCCTGTCGGTGCAGCTGCTCGGGGGTGCGGCGGTCGAGGGGCCGCTGGTCGAGACCGGGGAGTCCTGGTTCGTGCTGGGCGGCGCGGCCCCAGGGCTCGTGCCGGTGCACGGCGTCGTCGCCGTGCGCGGTCTCCCGCACGGCGGGCGGTCACCCGCCGGAGTCGGTCACCGGCGATCGCTCGCATCGGTGCTGAGGGTGGTCGCGCGCGACCGAGGCCCCGTCCGTGTGCACGCCGTCGACGGCTACACGATCGAGGGCACGGTCGACGCCGTGCTCGAGGACCATCTGCAGCTGGCGGAGCACCACCTCGACGTGCCGCGGCGTGCTGCCGCCGTCCGGTCGGTGGCGGTCGTGCCGCTCGCTGCTCTGGCCCTGCTGCGGCCCGCCGGCCCGTCGAGCCTCGGCTGAGCGGTCACTCCGTCGCGGCACCGGCCTCGGCACCGAACGGGTGCGCGTCGACGAACTCGCGGGTCTGGGCGTACATGCGGTCGATGTACTCCTCGAGGCGGTTCTGCTCGACCCGCCACTGCCCGCGGCCACCGACCTTGATCGCCGGCAGCTCGCCCGAGCGCACCAGCGCGTAGGTCTGGGCCGGCGAGATGCTGAGCAGCTCCGACACGTCGGTGAGGGTCAGGAACCGGGCAGGCATCGGCGCTCCAGGTCTGGTGGACGGACGACGCGAGTATGTCATCGCGCCCGCCCTGTGGACTGTGGACGACGAGGCCTGTGGACGACGCGACTGGCACGGTCGGCGATGCAGCATGCTTGTGCGCGTCTCACCATGACCGCACGACAAGTCGCATCGACCGCCAGGGGGCGCCGCAGATGAGCAGCACGCAGATCCTCGAGCCACCGCTCGCGCCGGCGAGGGCGGCCACCCGGCTCAGGGCGCCGAGCTGGCGCGACCCCCGGTTGAGCATCGGCCTCCTGCTCGTCTTCGGCTCCGTGCTGCTGGGCGCCTGGACGCTGTCCCGTGCCGACGACCGCACCCCGAGCTGGGTGGCCGCAGCGGCGCTCGCACCGGGGCAGGTGGTGGGCCCGCACGACGTCACGACCGCCTCCGTCGACCTCGGCGACCGGGCTGACGCCTACCTCGATCGGTCGACGGTCGTCGTGGGCCAGGTCGTGGTGCGTGCCGTGCAACCCGGCGAGCTGGTGCCGAGGGCCGCGCTGGGCGACCGCGCGCAGGTGCGGCTGCGACCCGTGTCGGTGCCGCTCGGTGACGCCGAGGCCGGCACGGTGGTCGCTGGTTCGCTGGTCGACGTGTGGGTCAGTGACCCGCCGGCGGCCACCGCCACCTCCGGGACCGCGCGGGTGCGCCCGCCGCGGCTGCTCGCCGAGGCGGTCGAGGTCGCCGGCGTGACCTCGCAGCGGGGTCGGCTGGGCGGGTCCACCGGCTCGACGGT
Source organism: Angustibacter aerolatus (assembly GCF_054776675.1). Taxonomy (NCBI): domain Bacteria; kingdom Bacillati; phylum Actinomycetota; class Actinomycetes; order Kineosporiales; family Kineosporiaceae; genus Angustibacter; species Angustibacter aerolatus. The sequence continues at coordinate 1,741 of NZ_BAAHBM010000074.1, read as the reverse complement.
GCAGGTGCTCCTCACCCCCGAGCTGGTGCCCCAGGCCCTCGCCGCGCTGGCCGACGAGGCCCGGGTCAGCCTGCTGCCGGTCCCCGGCGGTCGGTCGCAGGCGGGCTCGTGAACACCCCCGCGCGCCTGCTCGTGGCGGTCACCGGCCCGAGCGAGACGCCACTCGTCACGGGTCTCGGTGAACGCGGCTCGGGCGTGCTCGTGGTGCGGCGCTGCGCCGACCTGCCCGAGCTGCTCGCTGCTGCAGGGGCCGGGCTCGGGGACGTCGCGGTGCTCGCCGCCGACCTGCGAGGTCTGGACGGCGAGGCGCTCGCCCGGCTGGAGGCCGCCCGTGTCGGCGTCGTGGTGCTCGTGCCGCCCGGCGACGAGGGGGCCGATCGTCGCGCCCGCCAGCTCGGCGTGGGCGAGGTGCTGCGTGGCGATGCGTCGTCGGCCGAGGTCGCCGTGCACGCACTGCGTGCCGCAGCGGGTACCGGTCGCGCACGCGGCAAACCACCCGAGGACCCGGCGGGTGCTGCGGACCCCGTGGACCCCGTGGACCTCGCGGACGCCGTGGATCCCGGGGGCGCTGGCGGAGAGGTCGGCCCCAGGACCGTCGCGGGTGCAGCGGGCTCGGTCGGCCCCGCGGGCTCGGCCGACCCGACTCGTTGGCCTGGTGCGGGCGACGAGGCGACCGGTGCCCGAGCCGGGCGAGGTGCCGCGCGCGGGTTCTCCTACGGGGACGCCGTCGCGGCAGCGGGGTGGCGCGATCCGGTCCCTCGCGTCGCCGGCGCCGATGCCGATGCCGATCACGGGGGCGACCTCCGCGCCGGGGGCTCCGGCAGCGGGCGACTCGGTGACGAGGGCGTGGACGAGACCCTGCCCACTGGAGACACCTCGGCGCGCGCGGCGCAGCGTCCGGACCCGTCGACCGGTGACCGCACCGCGGCGGAGCCGGCGCCGGTCGACGACCGTCCACCCCCCGGTGGCGTCGTCGTGGTCTGGGGTCCGGCCGGCGCACCCGGGCGCACGACCGTGGCCCTCGCCCTGGCCAGCGAGCTCGGCGTCCCCGGCCACCCCGCGCTGCTGGTCGACGCAGACACCTACGGCGCCAGCACCGCGCAGCGCCTGGGCCTGCTCGACGAGGCGCCGGGTGTGCTCGCCGCGGTCCGTGCGGTGGACACCGAGCGCCTGGACCTGCCGGGCCTGGCCGCGCTGGCCCCGCTGGCGACGCCCGGCGTGCGAGTGCTCACCGGCGCGCCCGCACCCGACCGGTGGCCAGAGCTGCGGCCCGGGGCCCTCGAGCGGGTGCTCGAGCTGGGCCGGTCGCTGTGCCGCTGGGTCGTGGTCGACGTCGCGTCGTGCCTCGAGCAGGACGAGGAGCTGTCGTACGACACCATGGCGCCGCGGCGCAACGGCGCCACCCTGACGGCCCTCGCCCACGCGGACGTCGTGGTGGCGGTCGGTGGGGCCGACCCGATCGGCCTGCAGCGGCTCGTCCGCGCGCTGCCGGTGCTCGCGGAGGTCGGCCCGGCTGCCGCGCGGCCGGTCGTCGTCGTCAACCGCCTGCGGGCGGGCAGCGTCGGGCCCTCGCCACGGCGGGCGGTGCAGGACGCGCTGGCCCGCTGGGCCGGCGTCGACGACCCGGTGCTGCTGCCGGACGACCCGGTGGCGGCCGACGCGTCCGTGCTCCAGGGGCGCACCCTGGCCGAGTGCGCGCCGCGGTCGGCGCTGCGCGCGGCGGTCGGCGAGCTCGTCGGGC
>NZ_BAAHBM010000073.1:0-16474 GCF_054776675.1 Angustibacter aerolatus | reverse complement strand
CGGCGCTGGGTCGCACCCCCGACCGCGGCGACGGCGGCACGGGCGGCGGGCGGAACCGGCGCGGCCGGGACGACGGGGACGGCGCCGCGTGCTCGAGCAGGCCGTCGCGGTCGGGCGGCGACTCGCGAGGCGGTCGACCGGTGGGCCGGTGCACCGACACCGGCCGCGGAGGTCGAGCGGCGAACGGGTGCGGCTCGGTGCGCGGGTGCAGCCGGCCGGTCCGGGTCGGCACCTCGAAGCCGTCCGACGACCGCGAGGTGCTGCTGCGCGAGGGCGAGGCCGGGCAGGCGAGGGCGATGCGCGGTGGCTGCGCGGCCTCGGGACGCAGCGCGCCGCGCGAGGTGACGGTGGCACCCGAACGCCCCGCACCGCCGACCGACCCCGCGACGGCGGGGACGGCGTCTCCCACGTCGTCCGCGCCCGAGCGCGCCACGTCGTCCCCGGCCGACCGGCCCGCGTCGTCCGCGCTCCGACCGGCCGCGCCCGCGTCGTCCGCGGCGGGGCGGCCGACGACGAACTGCTTGAACCGGGCGCCGAGCGCGGTCTGCTCGATGACGCGGAACGTGCCGTAGGCGGCGGCGTCGAGGCCGACGAACAGCGCCGTCTGCCAGGCGTTCGTCGCCCAGTCGACCGGGCGCCCGCTCATCAGGCTCGGCATCGAGCTGGCCAGCACGAACCCGGGGTAGGCGCGCACGTACGCCGGCGTGAGGTCGACGACGGCGGTCTCGATCGCGCTGCCGAGCCGGCCGGTCCAGGCACCGTGCTCGGCCATGGCCACGGCGAACGACCGCATGCCCGTCTGGATGCGTTGCAGCAGCAGGGCGATGCGGCTCATCAGCGCCATCGCCCGGGCCCAGATCAGGTTCGAGGCCCACCCGAACAGCACGGTCAGCGCGTAGCCCGCGGCGAGCACCTCGAGCAGCTCGAGCACCAGGCCGATGACCTGCTTGGCGGTCTGCTGGGCCTTCGTGCCGTGCTCGCGCAGCTCCTGCTCCGACGCCCGCAGCCGTTCGAGCAGCTCCTCGGCCCCGGCCCGGTGCTGCTCGAGCGCCTGCAGCTGGGCCGCCGCGGTCGCGCTGGTGCCGCCGAGCGCCGGGGTGGCCGCGAGCTGTCGCACGGCCACCTCGGCGGCGATCCGCTGGCGCTGCAGCGACTGGACGCCGGACGCGAGACCGTCGGGGTCGCCGAGGGAGACGAGCGCCTTCGACAACCAGCCGGCGATCGCGCCGTTGACGTCGGCGCTCACTGGCGCCGCCAGCCTCCGGCCGCGCTGTCGGCTGCGTTCTCGGCGTCGGCGGTGTCGCGTGCGGCCCGGCGCAGCGCGTCGGCGTGGTCGGCGGCCTGCCGGGCGAGCTGCCCGGCCGCCTCGGTCAGCCGGCTGCGGGCCTGCGCGTAGGCCGCGTTCGCCGTCCGGCCGGCGCCAGTGGGCCCGAAGGCGTGCTGCAGGTCGGGCGCGGTGTGGGCGCCGGCTCGCTGCAGCGCGTGGTCGGCGTCGTCGACCTGGAGGGCGAGACGGCTCAGCTGCTGCTCGTCGAGGTGGAGCTCCACGATCGTCCCCTGTCGTCGGACACCGGCCGCGGCGCCTGCCGACGCGCGACCGCGGTCGGCACGGGACGCCGACCGCTCTGCATCCTGCACGACGGCAACCGTCGCGCCGTTCGCCCGACGGCAAGATTTCACATGATGGAAACACGACCGGCTGCCGTCGCGAGGACGGCAGCCGGCCGTGGGCCCTCAGGCGGTCGTCGACCCGTCGGTCGCGCCCTGCGTCAGGTCGTAGACCGTGGTACCGCCGATCGTCTGGGCGGTGAAGCTCGCCGCGACCCAGCTCGCGATCTCGGACGACGCGCTCGACCCGCCGTTCTGCTGGCCGAGGCCGCCGCCGCCCGAGCCGATGACCCAGTGGATCTCGCCGGCGGCGACGTACGCCTGGAACTGCGCGAGGGTCGGGGCCGGGTCGCTGCCGTTGAAGCCGCCGATCGCCATGACGGGCTCCTGGCTGGCGAGCTGGTAGCCGCTCGCGGTGTTCGACCCGACGGCCGCGGCGACCCACGTGTAGCTCGACGCGTCGGCCTGCAGCGCCGCGGTGAGCTCCGCGCTCGACGTCGAGCCGGTCAGCAGACCACCGCCGCCCCCGCCGCCACCGGGTCCACCGGCCGGCCGGGTGCCGGTGCCGGTCGCACCCTGGGCCAGCCCGGGCGGACCGCCGACGCCGCCACCGCCACCAGGGCCGCCGCGCATCCCGCCGCCGAAGCCGCCTCCGGCGACGCTCGGGCCGGCGGTGACGATCGAGCCGGTGTGCGGCGTGGTCACGGTGTCGACCGTGTACGCGGCCGGCCCGGCGAGCGAGGCGACCACCGCGACCGCGGCGACGGCCTGCTGCCAGCGCCCGCGCAGCGCCGACGGCGCCACCAGCGCGGCGCCCGCGCCGAGGCCGAGCAGCAGCACCGGCCAGCGCAGCCACGGCACGACGTCGCTCGACCGGCCCAGCAGCACGAACCCCCAGACGGAGCCGGCGACGGCTGCCGCACCGAGGAACCCGGCGGCGACCAGCGAGCGGCGGCGCTGCCACAGCAGGGCGGCGCCGGTGCCGACGACGGCGGCGATCGCGGGCGCCAGGGCCACCGTGTAGTACGCGTGGAAGATGCCGCTCATGAACGAGAACGTCACGAGCGTCACCAGCAGCCAGCCGCCCCACACGACCAGGGCCGCGCGCCGGACGTCGGTGCGCCGGGCCCGTCCGACCGCCCAGAAGCCGCCCACGAGCAGCACCAGCGCCGCCGGGATCAGCCACGACGCCTGACCGCCGTTCTCGCTGTCGAACATCCGCCCCAGCCCGGTGGTGCCCCACATCCCGCCGCCGGCGGTCGCCCCGCCGCCGCCCACCGAACCGGTCTCGTCACCGGTGATCCGGCCGAGCCCGTTGTAGCCGAAGGTCAGCTCGAGGAACGAGTTGCTCTGCGAGCCGCCGACGTAGGGCCGCATCGAGGCCGGGACCAGCTCGACGACCGCGACCCACCAGCCGGCCGCGAGCACCATCGCGCCGAACGCCAGCAGCAGGTCGAGCACCCGGCGTCCGAGCGCCTTCGGGGCGGCGACGAGGTAGGCGAGGCCGAAAGCCGGCAGCACGAGGAACGCCTGCAGCTGCTTGGTGAGGAAGCCCAGCCCGACCATCGCGCCGGCCAGCACCAGCCAGCGGGCCCGACCGCGCTCGCACGCCCGCAGCGTCATCCAGGCGCCGAGCGTCAGCACGAGCACCAGCAGCGCGTCGGGGTTGTCGAAGCGGAACATCAGCGCGGCCACCGGCGTCAGCGCCAGCACCAGACCGGCCAGCAGCCCGGCGGCGGCACCGGCGACCCGCTTCACCGTCGCGTGCAGCACCGCCACGGTCGCGACGCCCATGAGCGCCTGCGGCACCAGCAGGCTCCACGAGCTGAGCCCGAACAGCCGGATCGACAGCGCCATGAACCACAGCGATGCCGGCGGCTTGTCGACTGTGATCGCGTTCGCGGCGTCGGACGAGCCGTAGAAGAACGCCTTCCAGGACGCCGAGCCGGCCTGGGCGGCGGCGGCGTAGAACGAGTTCGCCCAGCCGGACGCCGACAGGTCCCACAGGTACAGGACGCCGGTCAGGGCGAGCAGGCCGAGCAGCGCCGGGCGGGCCCACGCGGGGTCGCCCCCCGGCCCGCGCAGCAGCCGCACGGCCCGGCCCCTCGGCGGGGTGGGTGCGGCCTCGTCGACCGCGGGCGGCGGCGAGGTGAGGGTGGCGGTCATGGCGGGTCCCTTCGGGGCGGGTCGGCTGGTGTGCGTCCCGATGAATCTCGCGCCGTCTGCTGTAGCGTCGGTGGCGCGCGGCTGTGCCGGTCCTGTGCAGGGGATTCCCACAGCGGGCGCACAGGAACGTCGAGGTGAGTCCTCAGCGAGAGCCCGGAACGTGGACGTCATGAGCAGCCGCAGCACCGCCCCCGCCACCCGCCCCGCCGCGCTCGTCCGGCCCGACGGCTCGCCCGTGCGCGTGCTGGTCGTCGACGACGAGCCGTCGCTGAGCGAGCTGCTGTCGATGGCGCTGCGCTACGAGGGCTGGGACGTGCGGACCGCCGCCGACGGCCTGGGCGCCGTGCGCACCGCCCGCGACTTCCGGCCGGACGCCGTGGTGCTCGACATCATGCTGCCCGACCTCGACGGGCTCGAGGTGCTGCGCCGGCTGCGGGCCGAGGGCGGCGACGTGCCGGTGCTGTTCCTCACCGCGAAGGACGCCGTCGAGGACCGCGTCGCCGGGCTGACCGCCGGCGGCGACGACTACGTGACCAAGCCGTTCAGCCTGGAGGAGGTCGTCGCCCGGGTGCGCGCGCTGGTGCGGCGGACGGCGGTGCTGACCGGCGGCGACGACTCGGTGCTGACCGTGGGCGACCTGAGCCTCGACGAGGACAGCCACGAGGTCTCGCGCGGCGGCGAGCAGATCCGGCTCACCGCGACCGAGTTCGAGCTGCTGCGGTACTTCATGCGCAACCCGCGCCGGGTGCTGACGAAGGCGCAGATCCTCGACCGCGTGTGGAACTACGACTTCGGCGGCCAGGCGAACGTCGTCGAGCTCTACGTGTCGTACCTGCGCAAGAAGATCGACGCCGGCCGCGCCCCGATGATCCACACCCTGCGTGGCGCCGGGTACGTGCTGAAGCCCGGGCAGTGATGCGCGCCCGGACGCTGCGCGCCCAGCTCGTCGCGCTCGTCCTGGTGCTGCTGACGACCGTCACGCTGGTCGTCGGCCTGGTGACCGTGCTGTCGATGCAGCGCTTCCTCGTCGACCGGCTGAGCGACCAGCTGACGTCGGCGGCCAGACGCACCCAGAACAACGCGCCCCGGCTCGACGGCGACGGGCCGACGCCGCCCACGGGCACGGGCACGGGGCAGGGGTTCGGCGGGCGCGGTCCGCGGTTCCTCGACGCGCCGGGCAACGCCGAGGGCACGCTGGGCGCGATCGTCGTGGGCGGGTCGGTCGAGAGCGCCGGCGTCGTCGGCGCGACGGGTGCCCGGCAGAGCATGTCGACCGCGGCGCAGGCGGCGCTGACCCGCCTGCCCGTCGGCAGCGAGCCGGTGCAGGTGACGCTGCCGACGCTCGGCGACTACCTGGTGCTCGCCCAGCGCGGGCCGAACGGCGCGACGCTCGTCACCGGCCTCCCGCTCGGACCCGTGCACGACACCGTGGGCCAGCTCACGCTCGTCGTCGTGATCATCGGCGGCGTGCTCATCGTCGTCGCCGGCGTCGGCGGGTCGCTGCTGGTTCGCCGCAGCCTGCGACCGCTGCAGGCGGTGGCCGGGGCCGCCAGCGAGGTGGCCCGCACCCCGCTGTCGCGCGGGCAGGTCGCGCTCGACGTCCGCGTGCCGCAGGCCGACCCCCGCACCGAGGTCGGGCAGGTGGGCGCCGCCGTCAACGCGATGATCGGCCACGTCGAGCACTCGCTCGCGATCCGCGAGGCCAGCGAGCAGCGGGTGCGCGGCTTCGTCGCCGACGCCAGCCACGAGCTGCGGACGCCGCTCGCCGCGATCCGCGGGTACGCCGAGCTGACCCGCCGCAGCCACGAGGTCGTGCCGCCCGACGTCGCGCACGCCCTGGAGCGCGTCGAGTCGGAGGCCTCGCGCATGACGGTGCTCGTCGAGGACCTGCTGCTGCTGGCCCGGCTCGACTCCGGGCGCCCGCTCGAGCGCGAGCCCCTCGACCTCACGCCGCTGCTGCTCGACGTCCTCGCCGACGCCCGCGCGGCCGGCCGCGACCACCACTGGCGACTGCAGCTGCCCGACGAGCCGGTCGTGGTCACCGGTGACGGCGCCCGGCTGCACCAGGTGCTGGCCAACCTGCTCGCCAACGCCCGCACCCACACCCCGGCCGGCACCACGGTCACCGCGACCGTCGCCGCCGAGGGACACGACGCCGTCGTCCGCGTCGAGGACGACGGCCCCGGCATCCCCGAGTCGGTGCTGCCCACGGTCTTCGGCCGGTTCGTGCGCGGTGAGTCGTCGCGCTCCCGCGCCCACGGCAGCACCGGCCTGGGGCTGGCGATCGTGCACGGCATCGTCGCCGCGCACGGCGGGCGCGTCGACGTCGCCAGCCACCCCGGTCGCACCGTCTTCGCCGTCCGCCTCCCCCTCGAGCCGGCCCCCGCGCCGGCCCTCGAACCCGTCGACGCCTGATCCCTGCGCGACCCCAGGTCACGCCGAGGTGCGACCAGCGGTTCACCAGACGGGGTGTCGCTGAACCGGTACTCGCATGTCGGCAGGGTCGGGGGGTGCGGCCTAGGGTGCGCGGCATGGCGACCATCCACCGGGCCGAGATCCGTCCGACGAAGGCCGAGCTGCTCGACGCGTGGGTGCCCGCGCAGCCCTGGTACCCCGGCGGCGCACTGACGACGATCGGGGCGTTCCGGTTCGACGACCCGGCCGAGGAGGTCGGCGTCGAGACGTTCCTGCTGCGGGCCGGGGACGCCGTGGTGCAGGTGCCGCTGACCTACCGGGCGGCGCCGCTGGCCGGTGCGGACGACGCGCTCGTCACGACCATGGAGCACTCGGTGCTCGGGCGGCGCTGGGTGTACGACGGCTGCGCCGACCCGGTCTTCGCGGCGACGCTGGCGCACACGGTGCTGACCGGTGGCGTGCAGGCCGAGCTGCTCGTGCAGGGCGACGACGGCGTCGAGCGGCGCGAGCCGGACGTGCTGGTCACCGGCAGCGGCAGGCCCGGCACCGCGGTGCCCGACGTCCGCGAGGTGCACGCCACGACGCTCGACCGCGTCACCGTGCTGCGCTGCGGCGACCTCGAGCTCGCCGTGGCGCGGGTGCTGGGCGCCCTCGACGTCCGGCCGGGCGACGCGACGCTCACCGGCACCTGGGCCGACGGGCGCGAGTCCGGCCTGCTCGCCGCCGTCCGGGCCTGACGCGCGTCTACGAGGTCTCGGCGAGCAGGGCCTCGAGCACCTGGGCCACGCCGTCGTCGTGGCACGGGGGCGCCACCGCGTCGGCCGCGGCGAGCGCCTCTGGGTGCCCGTCGGTCATGGCGTAGCCGCGGCCGGCCCAGGTGAGCATCTCGACGTCGTTCGGCATGTCGCCGAAGGCCACGACGTCGGCGCGGTCGACGCCGAGCTCGGCCGCGAAGGCGCTGAGCGTGGCGGCCTTGCTCACGCCGAGCGCCGACACCTCGACGAGGCAGTCGTGGGGGTCGGAGTGGGTGACGTGAGCGAGGCCGTCGAGCGCGGGCCGGGCGAGCGCGAGCATCTCGTCGCCGAGCCGGGTCTCGTCGCGCACCAGCAGCTTCAGCACGCCGGGGTCGTCCTGCACGAGCTCGCCGACCGTGCCGCGCACCTCGCGCTCGGTCCCGGCGTCCCAGCGGGCGACGTACGTGTCGAGCCGGCGGAACCCCTCGAGCGTCTCGACGGCGAAGCTCGCGTCGGGCATCTCGCGGCGCAGGCGGCCGACCGCCTCGTGCAGGTCGGCCTGCCCGAGCAGGTGCGAGCTGCGCACGCGGTCGTCGTCGAGGTCGACCACCACGGCGCCGTTGCCGCAGATCGCCGCCCCGCCGTGCCCGGTCTGCTCGACGACGGCCTGCATCCAGCGCGGCGGCCGGCCCGTGACGTAGACGACGTGGACGCCGGCCGCGCGGCAGGCCTGCACCGCAGCGACCGTTCGCGGCGACACCGTGCCGTCGGCCCGCACGAGCGTGCCGTCGAGGTCGGTGGCCACCATCCGCACGCGCTGCACGCCCCCATCCTGCCGTGCCCGGCGTCCGGTCCCTTCCGCGGCTCGTCCCGCTTTCCGCGCGCCAACCCGCTGTGCGCGCCAAGAAAGCGGGCTGAGCGGCGCAGAGCGGGCTGAGGCGCGGAAAGGGGTGGGAGCGGGGCACGGGTGGCCGGGGACGACGCGGGCGGGCAGGCTCGGCGCATGCAGGTCGCCGTCGCCGGTGCCAGCGGCTTCGTCGGCAGCCGCCTGGCCGCAGCACTCACCGCCGCGGGGCACGACGTGCGGGCGCTGACCCGGCACCCCGAGCGGTACACCGGCGCGGGCACGCCCCTCGCGGCGGACGTCGACGACCCGGCCACGCTCGGCGCTGCGCTGGCCGGCTGCGAGCTGGCGTACTACCTGGTGCACCGCCTCGGCGTGCCCGGCGTGGTCGAGGTCGAGCACCGCTCGGCGTCCGCGTTCGGCGCGGCGGCGGCCGGGGCCGGGGTCACCGACCTGGTGTGCCTCGGCGGGCTGGTGCCGCCCGACGTCGCGACCGAGCGGCTGAGCGTGCACCTGCAGGGCCGGCTCGCCGTCGAACAGGGGCTGGCCGCGTCGGGGGTGCGGCGCACCGCGGTGCGGGCGGCCATCGTGCTCGGGCGGGGCAGCGCCGGGTTCGAGCTGATCCGGCAGCTGGCCGTCGCGCTGCCGGTCATCGCCAGCCCGGTGCGGTCGCGGGCACGGGTGCAGCCGATCGCCGCCGACGACCTGGTCGGCTACCTCGGCGACCTGCTCGACCACCCGGCGGCGCGCGGCGGGGTGCTCGAGGTGGGCGGGCCGGACGCCGTGAGCTACCGCGAGCTGGTGCGGCGGGTCAGTCGGGCGGTCGGGCAGCCGGGCTTCGTGCCCGAGGTGCTGATGGTGCCGCGCGTCGTCCAGCAGGCGGCGGTGCAGCGGCTCACCGACGTCGACCCCGCGGTCGCCGACGACCTGCTCGCCTCGCTCGACCTCGACGCCGTGGTCGACGACCCGCGCGCGCTCGACCTGCTGCCGCGGCGGCCGGTCGGGCTCGACGTCGCGGTGGCGCGGGCCGTCGCGGAGGCCGCGGCATGAGGTCGGCACCCGTCGTCGTGCGCGGGTCGGCCGCGCCCGCCACCGCATGGGAGCGCTACGCCCTCCCCGCCCTGTGGCCGACCTGGTCGCCGCAGATCCGCCGCGTCGAGTGCAGCACCGAGCGCCTGGTCGCGGGCAGCACGGGACGGGTGCACGGCCCGCCGGGCGTCGCCGTCCGGTTCGTGGTCGACGAGGTCGACGAGCGCGCCCGCACCTGGTCGTGGACCGTGCACGCCGGGCCGGTCACGATGCGGCTGCACCACGGGGTGCGGGCGGACGCCGAGGGGTGCGCGACCACGCTCGTCGTCGAGGGCCCGGCGCCCGTCGTGCTGGCGTACCTGCCGCTCGCGGGCTGGGCGCTGCGCCGGCTCGTGCGGCCGTAGCGACCCGCCCGGACCCCCTGGTGCGGGCGTCGTCGCACCGAGACACTGCGGCGTGCGCACGGTCGGGGTCGAGGAGGAGCTGATGCTCGTGGACGCCGCCACCGGCGCGCCGCGCGCAGCGGTCGAGTCGGTGCTGCGGGCGGCGGAGGACGCCGGGATCGACGGGCTCGAGCACGAGCTGCAGCAGCAGCAGGTCGAGACGGCGAGCGCCCCGACCGCCGACCTGGCCGCGCTCGGCGCCGAGCTGCGGGCCTGGCGGGCGCGGGCCGCGGAGGCCGCCGGCCGCGACGGGTTCGCGGTCGCCGCGCTGGCGACGTCGCCGCTCGACGTGACGCCCAGCACCACGTCGTCCGAGCGGTACCTGTGGATGGCGGAGCGGTTCGGGCTGACCCAGGCCGAGCAGCTGACCTGCGGCTGCCACGTGCACGTGTCGGTCGACTCGGACGACGAGGCGATCGGCGCGCTCGACCGGCTGCGGGTCTGGCTGCCGGTGCTGACGGCGCTGAGCGCGAACTCGCCGTCGTGGCAGGGCCGCGACACCGGGTACGCGAGCTTCCGCAGCCAGGCGTGGGGCCGCTGGCCGTCGGCCGGGCCGATCGAGGTGCTCGGCTCGGCGGCCGCGTACCGCGCGCTCGTCGAGCGGCTGCTCGGCACCGGCGTGCTGCTCGACGAGGGGATGCTCTACCTCGACGCGCGGCCGTCCGCCCGGTACCCGACGCTCGAGATCCGGGTGGCCGACGTCTGCCTCGACGTCGACGACGCGGTGCTGCTGGCGGCGCTGGCCCGCGGGCTGGTCGAGACGTCCGCCGCACGGTGGCGCGACGACGAGCCGCCGCCCGACGTGCCGGCGGCGCTGCTGCGGCTGGCCGGGTGGCAGGCGGCCCGGCACGGCGTGGGGGGCGACCTGCTGCACCCTGCCGACCACCGACCCGCCCCCGCCGAGGAGGTGCTCGACGCGCTGGTCGAGCACGTGCGGCCGGCCCTGAAGGCGGCCGGTGACGAGACCCTGGTCGACGCCGGCGTGGCCCGCGTGCTCGCCCGCGGCACGGGTGCCGACCGCCAGCGCGCGGTGCTGCGGGCCCGCGGGGGCCCGGCGGCCGTCGTCCACGACGCGGTCGCGCTCACCGCCGGCGCCCCCTGGACGTCGATCACGTGACGTCGGCCCGGCGCGGGAACCCCCGGGCGGGGTCGGACGTCGGGCAGGCATGGCGGGTGAGGGCCTCACGGGGCTGGTGGGGCTGGCGGCCGACGTGATCGCTGCGCTCGGCGAGGTCGGCGTCGCGGTCGCCACGCTCGCCGAGACGGTGTTCCCGCCGCTGCCCAGCGAGGTGGTGCTGCCGCTCGCCGGGTACCTGGCGCAGCAGGGCGAGATGTCGCTGCCGCTGGTGGTGGTGGCCGCGACGGTCGGCGGGTGGGTCGGTGCGCTGCTGCTCTACTGGCTGGGTGCCGCGCTGGGCGAGCAGCGGGCCATCGGGGTGCTGGCGCGGGTGCCGCTGCTCGACCGCGACGACCTCGAGCGCGCCGCCGGCTGGTTCCACCGGCACGGGCGGCCCGCGGTCGGGTTCGGGCGGCTGGTGCCCGGCGTCCGCAGCCTGATCTCGCTGCCGGCCGGCGCGGCACGCATGCCGCTGCTGCAGTTCAGCCTGCTCACCGTGCTCGGCAGCGCCGTCTGGAACGCGCTGCTGGTGGGCGCCGGGGCCGCGCTCGGCACGCAGTACCGCACGGTCGAGCGGTACGCGCACGTGCTCGACTACGCCGTCTACGCCGCGCTGGCTGGCGCGGTCGGGTGGCTGGTGATCCGTCGAGCCCGCCGCGCACGCGTCTCGTGAGCCACACTGTGCGGCGTGGCACCCGACGGCACGGTCGACTACCGCGCGCTGTTCCGTGCCCTGCCCGCTCCGGCCCTGCTCCTCGACCGTGGGCTGCAGGTGCTCGACGTCACCGAGCGGCTGTGCGGGCTGCTCGATCGCGCGGCACCGGAGCTCACCGGCCGCTCGCTCGACGACACCCTCCCGGCCTCGCTGGTGCACGAGGCGCAGCCCGGTGGCCGCACGCTGCTGGAGGCGCTGGCCGCGGCGGTGCAGCTGCGCGACACCCAGCGCACCGGCGAGGTGCGGTGGACCGGGCTGCGCCCGCCGGGTGAGCGCCGCGAGACCTGGTGGCGGTTCAGCGTGCTGCCGATGGCGTCCCCGGACGACGACCGGGACGGCGAGGTCGCGGTGCTCGTCGTCACCGTCGAGGACGTCACGGGGGTGGTGCGCGAGCGCGACCGCGCGGCCGACCTGAGCCGCGCCGAGGCCGCCGCGGCCCGCCGCCTGCAGGGCCTGGCGCACGTCGCGCTCGAGATCGCCGCCGCCGACACCGTCACCGAGCTGACCGACATCGTGGTGACGCGCGGCGTGAGCGCCCTGGGCTGCCACAGCGGCGGGGTCGCGGTGCGCGACGACGACGAGGGCGTCGTCCGGCTCTCGATCACCGACACCGGGCTCGAGGGACAACGGTTGTTCCAGGTGCTGCCGCTCGACCTGCGGCTGCCGTCGGTGGTGGCGTCGGTGGTGCCCGAGCCGATCTTCCTCGGCACCCGCGACGAGGGACTGGCGTGGGGCGAGGGCATGCGCCGCGTCTACGACAGCTCGCACCGCTCAGCCTGGGCGTCGCTGCCGCTGCTCGTCGAGAACCGGCTGCTCGGGTCGCTCACCGTCAGCTGGGTCGAGGAGCGCGAGATCACCGGTGACGAGCGCGCGCTGCTCGCCGCGTTCGCCGCGCAGTGCGCGCAGGCGCTGCGGCACATCCAGGTGCGGGCGGCCGAGCGCCGCGCCCTGGTCTCGTCGCGGCTGCTCTCGGAGACGCTGCAGCGCAGCCTCCTCACCGAGCCGCCGCAGCTGGCCGACGTCGAGGTCGCCGTCCGGTACGTGCCCGCGCTGCAGGAGTCGTACGTCGGCGGCGACTGGTACGACGCGTTCCACGTGCCCGGCCAGGGCACGATCGTGGTGGTCGGCGACGTCGCCGGGCACGACCGGGTGGCCACCGCCGCGATGGCCCAGCTGCGCAACCTGCTGCGCGGCATCGCGCACAGCCTGGAGGAGACGCCGGCCGTGGTGCTCACGGCGCTCGACCTGGCCATGGCCGACCTGCCCGTCGACACCATGGCGACGGCGGTGCTGGCGCACGTCGAGCCGCTCGAGGACCACTGCGGCGTGCGGGTGCGCTGGTCGAACGCCGGGCACCCGCCGCCGGTGCTGCTGCTGCCCGACGGCACCGCCGAGCTGATGGCGGCGAAGCCCGAGCTCATGCTCGGCGTCGAGCCCGGCGTCTACCGCACCGACCACGAGATCGAGGTGCCGGCGGGGGCGACCGTGCTGATGTACACCGACGGTCTCGTCGAGCGGCGCGGCGAGTCGCTCACCCAGAGCACCGAGTGGCTGCTGCGGCGCGTGCGCTCGATGGCCGGCCTGCCGGTCGAGGCGCTGTGCGACGCCCTGCTCGCCGAGCTGCCCGGCCGCGGCGAGGACGACGTGGCGCTGCTCGCGCTGCGGGCGGTGGGCGAGCGCGCCCCGGTCGACCCCGAGGAGTGGCTGCCGGACGCCGTCGACCACGACCGCCGGTTCGCCGCCGACGGCATCACGCTCACCACGGTGCCGCCGTCGGCGCTGCCCTCGGGCACCCACCACGCCTCGCTCGTGCTGGCCCACGACCTGGCGTCGGTGCGGCGCGCGCGCACCTTCGTGCGGCACCACTGCCGGGTGGCGAAGATCGGTGCCGACACCTGCGAGACGGCGGTGCTGCTGACCAGCGAGGCCGTCACGAACGCGTTCATCCACGGCCGCAGCGAGGCCAGGCTGCGCGTGCGGGTGCGACCGGGCCACGTGCGGGTCGAGGTCGGCGACGACAACTCGCGCCACCCGACGCGCACCGACCGCGACGACGACGCCCTCGACGGCCGCGGCCTCGACATCCTCGAGATGCTGTCGACCCGCTGGGGCGTCGACGACGACGAGGTCGGCAAGACCGTGTGGTTCGAGGTGCGCGAGCCGTCCACGACGTCGGACGTCGCGGCGTCACCCGTCCCACCGGACCACGACGGGCTCGCCCGACGCTGACCGGCTACCGCTCGGACCGGTGGACGTCGGTCCAGCCGACCCAGCCGCGCTCCTCGAGCAAGGCGAGCAGCTGCGGGGCGCAGGGGAAGAACTCGACGAAGGCGGCGTCGAGCAGCGCGACCAGCTCGGGGCTGACCTCGGGCGCGTCGACGACGTGGGCGCTCCGGGCGGCGGCGGCCTCGATGAACGCGACCACCCGGTCGGCGAGCGAGGGCAGCCGCGGGTCGTCCGGGCCGCAGTCGGCCAGGTCCGCGAGGTCGAGGTACAGCCGGCGCAGCGGCTCGTGCTCGAGCTGCGCGTGCTTGATCGCCATCAGCGCCGGCACCTGGTCGGGCACCTGCGCGGCGATGAGGATCCAGCTGTCGCGCTCGATCTCCACGAGCCGGTCGGCGAAGCCCAGCTCGCGCATCCGGTGCAGGTAGGCGACCGCCTCGGCCGGCAGCACCAGGCCGTCGCCTGCGGCGAGCTCGGCGATCCGCTCGCGGTGGCGTCGGCGCTCGCGGATCTCCGCCTGCAGCCGCCGGTCGACCTCGCGCAGCGCGGCCGCGAACTGCGCCTCCTCCGCCACCAGCAGCTCGCGCACCCGTGACAGAGGGACCCCCGCGTCCGCCAGCGTCCTGATGCGGATCAGCTCGACGACGGCCGCCGCGTCGTACCGGCGGTAGCCCGAGGCGTCGCGCTCGGGCTCGGGCAGCAGCCCCTTCGCGTGGTAGTGCCGCACGGCGCGCACCGTCACGTCGGCGTACGCCGCGAGCTGGCCGATCGTCAGCACGTCGCGCTCCTCGGGTCAGGCGATCCTGCGACGGTAGGTCACGCCGGCCAGCACGCGGGCGACGACGAGCAGCCCGACGCACCACGCGACCGCGACCCAGCCGTCGGCGCCGACCGGCTGCTGGGCGAGCAGCCCGCGGACCGTGTCGACGATCGACGTCACCGGCTGGTGCTCGGCGAACCAGCGCACCGGACCGGGCATGCCGTCGGTGGGCACGAACGCCGAGCTGACGAACGGCAGGAAGATCAGCGGGTAGGAGAACCCGCTCACGCCGTCGACCGTCGTCGCGGTGAGGCCCGGGACGACGGCGAGCCACGTCAGCGCGAGGGTGAGCAGCAGCAGGATGGCGGCGACGGCCAGCCAGTCGAGCACCCCCGCGCCCGACCTGAAGCCCATCGCCAGCGCCACCAGCACCACCAGCAGCAGCGACACCGCGCTGGCCACCAGCGACGTCAGCACGTGCGCCCAGAGCACCGCCGATCGTGCGACGGGTAGCGAGCGGAGCCGGTCGAAGACGCCACCCGACACGTCGGTGAAGAGCCGGAAGGCCGTGTAGGCGATGCCCGAGGCGATGGTGATCACCAGGATGCCGGGGAGCAGGTAGTCGACGTACTCGCCTCGGTCGCCGCCGACCCGGATCGCGCCGCCGAGCACGTACACGAAGAGCAGGAGCATCGCGATCGGCGTGAGCACGGTGGTGACGATCGTGTCGGGGCTGCGGACGACGTGGCGCAGCGACCGGCGCAGCAGCACCCGGGTGTCGTGCGCCGCGCCCCTCACGACGCGCTCCGGGCACCGACGACCGCGAGGAAGACGTCTTCGAGGGACGGTTGCACCTCGATCACCCTGGTCTCCACCGGTGGCAGCAGCCGCTGCAGCTCCGCGACGGTGCCGTCGGCCACGACCCGACCCTCGTGCAGGATCGCGACCCGGTCGGCCAGGTGCTCGGCCTCCTCGAGGTGCTGGGTGGTCAGCAGCACGCTGGTGCCGCGGCCGGCCAGCTCGCGCACCGTCCGCCAGACCTCCAGCCGCGACTGCGGGTCGAGGGCCGTGGTGGGCTCGTCGAGGAACAGCACCGGCGGGTCGCCGACCAGGCTCATGGCCAGGTCGAGACGGCGTCGCATCCCGCCCGAGTACGTCGCGGCCCGGCGCCCGGCCGCGTCGACGAGGTCGAACCGCTCGAGCAGCTCGTCGGCGACCGCGCCGGCCCGCCGCAGCCGGCGCAGCTCCGCGACGAGCACGAGGTTCTCCCGCCCGGTGAGCACCTCGTCGACGGCGGCGAACTGGCCGGTGAGGCCGATCGACGCCCGCACGCGGTCTGGCTGGGTGGCGACGTCGTACCCGTTGACGACCGCCGTGCCGGCGTCCGCCCTGAGCAGCGTCGACAGGATGCGCACGATCGTCGTCTTGCCCGCGCCGTTCGACCCGAGCAGGGCCAGCACGCTGCCGGGCGGCGCGCTCAGGTCGACGCCGCGGAGCACCGCGCGATCGCCGTACGACTTCGTCAGCCCGATCGTCTCGAGCGCTGGTGTGGTGGTCATGGCGTGAGCGTGCAGCCCTGACCCTGCGTCAGGGTCAAGCCCGGCCGGGCAGGCAAATTCCGTCGCCGCGGGGTCGTCGGGTCGCTAGGTTGCGACGTCGTGCAGACCCGACCGGCGACCTACGACGACGTCCCCGCTCTGACGGCGCTGCAGGGCGCCTACGCCACGCGCTGGTTCGGTGCGCCGGAGGAGGACGAGGCCGAGCTGCGTCAGCAGCTGGAGTTCGTCGGCGACCTCGACCAGCGCACCCGTTTGCTGCTGGACGGCGAGCGGCTGCTCGGCGCGGCCTGGTGGTGGTCGGGGGGCTCGGCCTGGGCGGTGCACGACCCTGCGCTCGATGATGAACTGGCAGCAATGGTGGACGACGCGCTGCTCGCCTGGCTGCGCGAGTGCGGGGTCACCGAGACCGAGGCCCTCGCGGCCGACGTCGTCGCCCAGCAGGCGTTGCAGCGCAACGGGTGGCGGCACGAACGGTCGTCGTTCGAGCTGGTGCGACCGGTGTCGGACGACTGGGTGCTGCCCGAGCCGGTGCTGCCGCCCGACGTGCAGGTGCGGCCGATCGCCGCCGACGAGCAGGCCGCGGTGCACGAGATGGTCTACGAGCGGGCCGGCTGGGCCGACGTCCCCGGCCACCACGTGCGGCCGCTCGACGACTGGCGGCAGCTGTTCCTCGGCCCCGACGCGCCGCCCGAGCAGCAGCTCGCCGCCTGGGCCGGCGACGTGCCGGTGGGCGTGGTGCTCGGCAAGGTGTTCAGCGACGGCACCGGCTGGGTCGCGCACCTCGCCGTCGACCGCGCCCGGCAGGGCCTCGGCCTCGGCCTGGCGCTGCTGCTGCCGGCCCTGCGCGACCGGGCCGCCGCG
>NZ_BAAHBM010000072.1:0-16626 GCF_054776675.1 Angustibacter aerolatus | reverse complement strand
GCCTGGCTGGCTCGCCGCGGCGGCGGCTGCGGTGGTCGTGCTCGGAGGGGGCGGCGCCGTCGCCGCGGGCGTGCTCGGCGGGCAGGGAGGCGCCGACGACTCGACCGCTGCCGGCAGCGCGGCCGGCAGCGCCGGCGCCCCCGAGATCGCCCGGGCGGCCCCCACCGCACCGGTGCTCAGCACGGGCACCGACTACGAGCCCGGCCGGCTCGCCACCCAGGCCCGCGACCTGCTCTCGGCGGCCGCGCCCTCGGCCGACGCGCCGTCCACGAGTCAGGGCCTGCGGCCGCGCGACGAGGCCGCGACCGGGTCGCCGCTGAGCACGCCGAGCGGGTTGGCCGACTGCCTGCGCCAGCTCGGCGCCGACCCGACGAGCGCCCGCGCCGTCGACCTCGCGACGTACCGCGGGCGCCCCGCCGCCGTGCTGGTGCTGCAGGGGCCGACGGGGCAGGAGGTGTGGGTGGTCTCGCGCGGCTGCCGCACCGGCGACGACGGCACGCAGAACTTCCTGCGGCTGCGGTAGCCCCGCCGCCCGCACGTCCTCGCGGTCCGGCCTCGGCGGAACACCGGAGCCCTACGATGGGTTGAGCACAGAGCACCCGAGGGCCCCACCCGAGCCCTCGACCCGAGAGCCCGGAGGGCACCGCAGTGAGCGACGAGATCCGCGACATCGTCATCGTGGGCAGCGGTCCGGCCGGCTACACCGCGGCGGTCTACGCCGCCCGCGCCAACCTCCGCCCGGTCGTGCTCGAGGGGTCGATCAGCTTCGGCGGCGCGCTCATGAACACCACCGAGGTCGAGAACTTCCCCGGCTTCCGCGACGGCATCATGGGCCCCGAGCTCATGGAGCAGATGCGCGCGCAGGCCGAGCGGTTCGGTGCCGAGCTCGTCACCGACGACGCCGTGTCGGTCGACCTCGAGGGCCCGGTCAAGACGGTCACCTCCGCCCGCGGTGAGGTCTACCGCACCCGCGCCGTCGTGCTCGCCACCGGCTCCGCCTACCGCGAGCTGGGCCTGCCGAACGAGCAGCAGCTCAGCGGCCACGGCGTCTCGTGGTGCGCCACGTGCGACGGC
This sequence comes from Angustibacter aerolatus, assembly GCF_054776675.1. NCBI lineage: Bacteria > Bacillati > Actinomycetota > Actinomycetes > Kineosporiales > Kineosporiaceae > Angustibacter > Angustibacter aerolatus. Next base: position 15,552 of record NZ_BAAHBM010000072.1, on the reverse strand, counting down.
TTCTTCTTCCGCGGCAAGGACGTCGTGGTCGTCGGCGGCGGCGACTCGGCGATGGAGGAGGCGACCTTCCTGACGAAGTTCGCCAGCTCGGTGACGATCGTGCACCGCCGCGACGAGCTGCGGGCCTCGAAGGTCATGCAGGACCGCGCGATGGCCAACGAGAAGATCCGGTTCGCGTGGAACTCCGAGGTCGCCGAGCTGCGGGGCGACCCGAAGCTCGACGAGATCGTGCTGCGCGACACCCGCACGGGCGAGCTGCGCACCATGGCCGTGGGCGGCCTGTTCGTGGCCGTCGGGCACGACCCGCGCACCGACCTGTTCAAGGACCAGGTCGCGCTGAACGAGCACGGCTTCGTGGCGGTCGAGGGCCGCAGCTCGCGGACGTCGCTCGACGGCGTGTTCGCGTGCGGCGACGTGGTCGACCACGAGTACATGCAGGCCATCACGGCGGCCGGCTCGGGCTGCGTCGCCGCGCTCGACGCCGAGCGCTACCTGGCCGCCCTCGCCGACGACCCGGTGCCCGCCCGCGAGGAGGAGCGCGCAGAGGTCGGCGTCTGACCGCCTCGCGCGCCCACCGGCCGCTGTCGGACCCCTCCGGCACACTGACGCCAGCGTCGTCCCCCGCAGTCCCCGTCCGTCCGCACGCCAGCAGAGGAGCCACCGTGGCCACCAGGTCCATCACCGACGACACCTTCGACACCGAGGTGCTGCAGAGCGACAAGCCCGTCCTCGTCGACTTCTGGGCCCCCTGGTGCCACCCGTGCAAGGCGATGGCGCCGATCCTCGACGAGATCGCCGGTGAGCACGCCGAGATCGACGTCGTGAAGATCAACACCGACGACCACCCGAAGGCCGCAGCGCGCTACGGCGTCACCGGTCTGCCGACGCTGAACGTCTACGTCAAGGGCGAGCTGGTCAAGTCGATCACCGGCGCCAAGCCCAAGCCCGTCATGATCCGCGAGCTCGCCGACTTCCTGGGCTAGGCACCACCCCCGTGAGCACCCCGCCGCTGCGACGAGGCGACCGCGGGACGGCCGTCGAGGCCGTCCGCGAGCGCCTCGTCGCGACCGGTGACCTGCGGGCCACCGACTCGGACGACCCGTCCGCCGACCTGTTCGACGCGGACGTCGAGCGCGCCGTCCGCTCGTTCCAGCAGCGGCGCGGCATGCTCGTCGACGGCGTCGTCGGCAAGCACACCTACCGGGCGCTCGACGGCACCCGCTGGATGCTCGGCGACCGCATCCTCGTGCACACCCCCGGCCACCTGGTGACCGGCGACGACGTCGCGGCGCTGCAGGAGCGGCTGCTCGGCCTCGGGCTGCGCTGCGGCCTGGTCGACGGCGTGTTCGGCCCGCTCACCGACGACGCGCTGCGCGAGCTGCAGCGGGGTGTGGGTCTGCAGCCCGACGGGCTGGTCGGGCCGCAGACGCTGCGGGCGCTGGGACGGCTGACCCGGTCGGTCGGCGGCGGTGCGCCGCACGTGCTCCGCGAGGTCGATCGCGTCCGATCGGCCGGCCCCAGCCTCGCCGGCCGCGTCGTCGTGGTCGACCCCGGACACGGCGAGCACGACGAGGGTGCCGTCGCGCACGGGCTCGACGAGGCGTCGATCGTGCTCGACCTCGCACGGCGCGTCGAGGGTCGGCTGGTGGCCGGCGGGGTGCAGGTCGTGCTCACCCGCGGGCTGCACGGCGACCCCGACACCGGCGAGCGTGCCGACCTCGCCAACGCGGTGGGCGCCGACCTCGTGCTGTCGCTGCACGTCGAGCACCTCCCCGACGCACCGCAGGCGCACGGGGTGGCGACGTTCTTCTACGGCGCCGCCGACCGCAGCGGCGCGTGGTCGGCGGTCGGTGAGCGGTTCGCCTCGCTGGTGCAGCGCGAGATCGTGGCGCGCACCGACCTGCTCGACTGCCGCACGCACCCGCGCACGTGGGAGCTGCTGCGCCGCACGGTCATGCCCGCCATCCGCCTCGACGTCGGCCACCTGTCGCACCAGGGTGATGCCCGGCGGCTCGCCGACCCGGCGTTCCGCGACACGCTCGCCGAGGCGATCGTGGTGGCCGTGCAGCGCACCTACCTCGAGGAGCACGACGACGCGGCCACCGGCACCCTGCGGGTCGCCGACGTGCTCGCCCGCAGCGGCCTGTCCTGACCCCACCCATTCGTTGCCGTGGGGCACACGTTGGTCAGGCGGTCAGGAGCGGGTCAGCACCGGCTGGCGGATGGACCCGAGCAGCCGGTCGATCGCCTGCTCGACGTCCTCGCGCCACGACAGCGCCGTGCGCAGGTCGAGCCGCAGGCGGGGGTGCCGGTGGTGCGGTCGCACCGTCTTGAACCCCACGGCGAGCAGGAAGTCCGCCGGCAGCACGCACCCGGCGGCCACCGGGTCGGGGCGCTCACCGGCGGCGCCCTGCTCGGTCGACGTGCCGGCAGGCGGGGCGGCCAGGCCGTAGGCCTCGATGGCGCGCACGCCGCGACGGGTCAGGTCCTTCGCCACGCCCTGCACGAGCATCCTCCCGAGCCCGCCACCGGCGAACTCGTCGAGCACCCGGCCGCCCATGAGCAGCACCGCGTCCCCGCTGACCGGCGCGGTGGGGAACGCCACGGCGCGCGGCACCAGGTGCGGCGGTGCCACCATGAGGAAGCCGGCCGGCACGTCGTCGACGCTCACCACGCGCCCGACCGAACCCCACTCGAGCAGCGTGCGCGAGACCCACGCCTCCTTCTCGAAGTCGGCCTGTCCGGCCCGCACCGCCTGGCCGGCGGCCACCGGGTCGAGCTCCCAGAAGACGCAGCCGCGGCAGGTGACCGGCAGTCGGTCGAGCGAGTCGAGGGTCAGCGGGCTGAGCGCGCGACCCGTCATGGACCGCCCGTCCGCGACGTGGTGCGGGTGACCACCGAGTCGAGCGGTCGCAGGTCGACCTCCGGCGTCCCGGGCCGTGGCGCCGCGTACCCGGCGTCGTGGTACGTCCGGGGCCTGAGCCACTCCGCGACGAAGGCCGCAGCCGCGCCGGCGAGCAGCCCGAGACCGGCTGCGCGCAGCACCACCGGCGCAGCGTGGTCGTCGCCGGTGCGCTGAGCGGGGACCGGGTGGCGGCGAGCTGCGGTGACCTCCACGTCGCGCTCCCCTCCGCCTCGGTCGCCGGACGACCGGTGAGGTCGACCGCACGACCTCCCGATCTTAGAACTCCCCCGGCGGCACCGGAACCCCGCTCGACGAGCGCCACCCGAGTGCTCACGTCCAGGTGGCCCGCGCGTCGCCTGCCGGCCACCGGCTTCCGTAACATCCAGACGCCGCACCGCGCCTCAGCAAGCGCGCGCAGTTGCGGGGCCGAGCAGGGCTCGCTCGGACGTTGGGGACGGAGCTCAGGCGCACTCGACGTCGGCGGAGGCGCAGGCCCACCCGAGGCCGCCGCCAGCGGCCAGTCGACACTCCGGCCCCGAACACCTGGTCTGCGCTCACCAGCGGACTCGGCAGTCGACCGTCGACGGCTCCGCGCTGGGTCGGTCGACGCTGTGCAGACGGCACACGCCTGATCGACCCTGGCGCGCCGAGCGTCGGCGCCGGCGCTCAGCCCCGGCAGCGCGCCGGCTCGCACCGCTCAATCGCGGGCGGGACCGACCTGGGCGGTGTCACCGGGTGCGAGCAGCTCGAGGATGCGGTTGAGGTCCTCGACGCTGGCGAACTCGACGCTCAGCTTGCCCTTGCGCTGGCCCAGCGCGATCTGCACCCGGGTGTCGAAGCGGTCGGACAACCGCTGCGCCAGCTCGTCGAGACCGAGGTGCCGCCCACCGGCACGTGGACGCCGGCTGCGCTGCCGCACCTCGGGGTCACCACCGAGCGACACGATCTCCTCGACGGCGCGCACCGACAGTCCCTCGGCGACGATGCGCTGCGCCAGACGCTCGATGGCGGCTCCGTCGTCGAGACCGAGCAGCGCTCGGGCGTGCCCGGCCGACAGCACACCCGCGGCGACGCGGCGCTGCACCAGGGGTGGTAGGCGCAGCAGGCGCAGGGTGTTGCTGATCTGGGGGCGCGAGCGACCGATGCGGCTCGCGAGCTCCTCGTGCGTGCAGCCGAAGTCCTCGAGCAGCTGGCTGTAGGCGGCTGCCTCCTCCAGCGGGTTGAGCTCGCTGCGGTGCAGGTTCTCGAGCAGGGCGTCGCGCAGCAGGTCGTCGTCCGACGTCTCGCGCACGATGGCGGGGACCCGGTCGAGCCCGGCGGCCTGACTGGCTCGCCACCGACGCTCGCCCATGATGAGCTCGAACGCCGGCCCGTCGTCCGTGCGCTCGGCCTCGGGAACCGGCCGCACGACCACCGGCTGCAGCACGCCGATCTCACGCACCGAGTGCACCAGCTCGGCCATCGCGTCCTCGTCGAAGACGTCGCGCGGCTGCCGCGGGTTGGGTCGGATGCTGGTGACCGGCAGGTCGGCGAACGTCGCCCCCGGCACCGGGACCAGTGCCTCGCCAGCCGTTTCACGTGGAACGTCATCCGCCGAGGCCGCTGTTTCACGTGGAACGTCGGGCGACTCCTGATCCTGGACGCCCCCGGCACCGGCCGGACCAGGGAAGAAGACGTCGACCGGACGATCGGCCCGCGCACCAGCCGGCGGAGCGGCCGGGATCAGCGCACCGAGCCCTCGGCCCAGACCACGTCGCTTCTCGGTCACGCGTCTCCTCCGTCGACAGCCCGCACCGCGAGCTCCTTGGCGGCCTCGAGGTACGACAGCGCACCGCTCGAACCGGGATCGTAGGTCATGACGGTCTGCCCGTGGCTCGGCGCCTCGGAGATGCGCACCGACCGCGGGATGCCGGTGCGCAGGACCAGCTCTGGGAAGTGCTCGCGCACCTGGCCGGCCACGTCGGCCGACAGCCGGGTGCGGCCGTCGTACATCGTCAGCAGGATGGTGGAGACGTGCAGCGCCGGGTTGAGGTGCGCCTGGATGAGCTGCACGTTCTTCAGCAGCTGCGACAGGCCCTCGAGGGCGTAGTACTCGCACTGGATCGGGATGAACACCTCGCGGGCAGCCACGAAGGCGTTCACCGTGAGCAGCCCCAGCGACGGCGGGCAGTCGACGAGCACGTAGTCCAGACGCGGCTCGCCCTGCGCGTCGCGGTGCTTCAGGTAGGCGTCGACCGCACGCAGCAGCCGCGACTCGCGCGCGACCAGCGAGACCAGCTCGATCTCGGCGCCGGCGAGGTCGATCGTCGCGGGGGCGCAGAGCAGCCGCTCGACGTCGGGGCAGGACTGCACGACCTCGTGCATCGGCCGGCCCTCGACGAGCACGTCGTAGATGCTCGGTACCTCGCTGCGGTGGTCGATGCCGAGCGCGGTCGAGGCGTTGCCCTGGGGGTCGATGTCGATGACCAGCACGTGCAGGCCCGACTGCGCCAGGGCAGCCGCCATGTTGACCGTCGTGGTGGTCTTGCCGACGCCACCCTTCTGGTTGGCGATCGTCAGCACCCGCGTCTCCGGCGGCGTCGGCAGCTGCTGACCGTGCAACCGGGCACGCCGGCGTGCGTCCAGCGCCACCTGCTGAGCCAGTGGCGTGTCGCCGCCGGCCGCAGGCAGCACGTCCGCGACCTCGTCCGCGATCGCCACCTGCCGCTCCTCATCAAGACGCGCAGATGCCTCGTCGGTCGTGGACGTACCACCCTCGACCACGAGAGCGCCCTTGCGGTCGGCTCCGGTCACGTCGGCCCCGGTGACGCCGGGCCGAGAGCTACCGCTGCGCTCAGCCACCTCGCGGAGGGGGGCGCCACCGTCGCCGGCCGCACCCGCGTCAGCAGTCCCCGAGGGAGTCAGATCCGAGCCGGCCGCCCCCGATGCCACACCGTGTGCGCCCGCATCGTCGGCACCAACCGTCCGCGCATCCATCCTGCCGACGCCGATGTCACCAGGCCCTGTCAGGGTGTGCGCGGCCAGGGCCGCGAGATCATCGACCTCGCTCGCTGCAGCACCTGACGTCGACCGCCCAGCGCCGTCCGCGGCGGCTGCCGTCACCGCGACGTCACCGTCCTCCGTGCCCGGCTCGTCCGCGTGCGGCGCGCCAGTGAGCAGGCCATGATCGATCTGCGCGCCGGTTCCACGTGAAACGGCCGAGGTTTCACGTGGAACCGGCCACCCCACGACGCCGGTCCCGCCGGGGAGGCTGTGGGTCGTCTGCGCGTCCGCCGTCGCAGCGACGGGCCATCCCACGGCGCCTCGGCGCACGGCCTGGGGCGGGCTGGTCGTCACGTCGGGGACCTCCTGTCGAGTGCTGCGTGCGGTCACTTGGTCGAGCGCGCCACGGTACCTGGCCGCCGCCGGACCCGGACCACGGTGCTGGGACCGTCGGGCAGGTCGTCCCCCACGTGCTCGACCTCGGCCGGGGCTCCGCCGGCGCGGCGGACGGCGGCGCGGGTGCGCTCGACCTCGTCCTGCGCCTGCGCGCCCTTCAGCGCCAGCAGCTCGCCCTCCGGGGTCAGCAGGGGAAGCGCCCAGCGCGCCAGCCGGTCGAGCGGTGCGACCGCCCGGGCCGTCACGACCTGCACCTGGTGGGTCTCGTGCAGCTCCTCCGCTCGCGCCCTCAGCACCCGCACGTGCTCGAGGTCGAGGTCGGCTACGACGTGCTCGAGCCAGGTCGTACGACGGAGCAGGGGCTCGACCAGGGTCACGTCGAGGTCCGGACGGCGGATCGCCAGCGCGAGGCCCGGGAGCCCGGCGCCGGAACCGATGTCGGCGACCGTCGCACCCTCCGGCACGAGGTCAGCCATGACGGCGCAGTTCAGCACGTGCCGTTCCCAGATGCGTGGCGCCTCACGCGGGCCGACCAGGCCCCACTCGATGCCGGTGGTCACGAGGTGCTCGACGTACGCCACCGCCAGGTCGAGGCGGGCACCGAACACCCGGTGGGCCACCTCGGGCGGGACCGGGGGCACCGGCGCGGCGGCAGCCTCGAGGTCGTCGTGTTCCACGTGAAACGTGCTCAGGCGGAGGGGAGCACGACGACGAAGCGGTTGGGCTCGACGCCCTCCGACTCCGTCTGCAGGCCGAGCTCGGCGACCGCGTCGTGCACGACCTTGCGCTCGAACGGCGACATCGGCTCCATCTCGAAGCGCTCGCCGGACGACTGCACCGTGCTCACGGCCGCACCGGCCAGGGCCACGAGGGCCGTGCGGCGCCCGGAGCGGTGGCCCGCGACGTCGAGCATCAGCCGGCTGCGCTCACCGGTGCCGGCGAGCACGGCGAGACGTGCCAGCTCCTGCAGGGCCTCGAGCACCTCGCCGTCGCGGCCGACCAGGCGACGAGGCACCCGGCCCTCGTCCGAGTCGACGATCGAGACCGCGGCACGGTCGCCGTCGATGTCCACGTCGATGTCGCCGTCGAGGTCCGCCAGGTCGAGCAGTCGCTCGAGGTAGTCGGCCGCGATCTCGCCCTCGCGCTCGAGACGCTGCAGGCGGTTCGACGCCGGCGCCTCGCTCGTGCTGTCGTCGCGCTCGACGTCGACGGTCTCCGTGGTCGTGCTCTCGCTCATGGGTGCTCCTCGGGGTGTCGGACCTGGCGCCGACGAAGGGGGTCACGGGTGGCAGGCGGCCGGCTGGCGTCGCCCACCGGGATCAGCTGGGCGGGGTGGCCGGACGCGGGCGGCGCTTGGCACCGGACGGCTTGCCCGGCTGCCGGGGCTGCTTCGCCGACGAGGCCCCGTGCGGGCCGCTCGAGGGCGTCCCCCGACCGGAGCCGTTCGACGCGGTCGGTCGCTTCGGGCTGGACGAGGGGGAGCCGTCGGCGTCGCGCTTGATCAGGTCGGGTCCGGTCGCCGGCGCGTCGGTCTGCTGGTCGGTGACCCGCTTGGCGCGCTGCGCGCGCTTCGGCTGCTGCCGCTGACCGGTGGGCTTCTCGTCCACGACGCTGCCCTCGACGACGTCGTCCGCCGCCGACACCTTGCCGCGCCGCTGACGACGCTCCTGCAGCGCCTTCTCGGCGAGCGAGCCGGGCGCGGGCATCCGGCGGATCACGTAGAACTGCTGGCCCATCGACCACAGGTTGGTGGTCAGCCAGTAGAGGAGCACACCGATCGGGAAGTTGACGCCGGAGACGGCGAAGACGACCGGCAGCACGTAGAGCATCAGCTTCTGCTGCTTGGCGAACGGGTTGTCGAGGGCCGTCGCCGGCATGTTCTTCATCATCAGCTGACGCTGCGTGGTGAACGTCGTGGCCGACATGAGGACGATCAGCACGATCGTCACGATCTTCACCGCGGTGGTGCCGCCGTCACCCAGGAACGTGGCCGACAGGGGGGCGAGCCCGAACAGCTTGGAGTCGTCGGCCTGCTGCGCCAGCTCGCGGGTGAGCGGCCCGATCGGGTCGGCCCCTCGCACGTGCTGGTTCAGCACCCGGAACAGGGCGAAGAAGATCGGCGCCTGCAGCAGGATCGGCAGGCACGAGGCGAACGGGTTGGTCCCGGTCTCCTTGTACAGCGCCATGGTCTCCTGCGTCATGGCCTGCCGGGACTCGGGGTCCGTCTTGCCCTTGTACTTCTTCTGGATCGCCTGCATCTGCGGCTGGATGAGCTGCAGCCCCCGCGACGCCTTGATCTGCTTCACGAACAGCGGGATCAGGATGATGCGGATGACGACGACGAGGCCGACGATCGACAGCGCCCAGGTCAGGCCGGCCGCCGGGTCGAGGCCCACGAACGACAGCAGGCTGTGGACGTGGACCATGATCCAGGCCACGGCGTACTCGAGCGGGTACAGGACGGTGTTCAGCACGTGGGTCCCTGGGTCAGGCCGCGGGACGGCGTCGGGCCGTCGGCGAGGCAGTGCGGTCGTCGGCGAGCACGCCGTGACCGGTGGTCTGCAGCGGACCGGTGGCCCGCGCGGGTGGAACGTGGTCGACGCCACCGGGGTTCCAGGGGTGGCACCGACCCAGCCGACGGGCTGCCAGCCAGGTGCCGCGCAGCGCACCGTGCCGCTGGACGGCGGTGACGGCGTACGCGGAACACGACGGATAGAAGCGGCACCGCGGGCCCAGCAACGGCGAGACGAACCGCTGGTAGCCGTGCACCAGCAGCACGAGCAACCGTGCGACGGGACCGCGGCCGGGGTCGGCGCCGGTCACGTCGGGCTCCCCACCGGCACCAGCCGAAGCAGCACCCGGTCGAGGTCGGCGGCCAGCACGGCCGAGCTGACCGTCGCGCTGGCCGGCAGCGCACGGAGCACCAGGCGGCTCCCAGCAGGCACGGATGCCAGCCGATCTGCCGCGAGGTGCCGCAACCGACGCTTCACCAGGTTGCGGACGACGGCACCACCGACGGCCTTCGACACCACGAGACCGACCTGCGCCGGCTCGAGCGACGAGCCCGGCTCGGGCAGCACGAGGTGGCCCACCACGGAGCGCGTGCCCGACCGACGTCCCCTGCGGACGGCGAGGCGGAAGTCCTCGCTGCGTCGCATGCGGTGCGCGGCGGGCAGCACCCGGGCCTCAGGCGGAGAGGCTCTCGCGGCCCTTGCGGCGGCGGGCACCGAGGATCGCCCGGCCCGCACGGGTGCGCATGCGCAGGCGGAAGCCGTGCGTCTTGGCGCGTCGACGGTTGTTGGGCTGGAACGTACGCTTGCTCACCGGATCTCCTGAACTCTTGGGCGCTCCCAGGGAAGAGGGGCGCCGGCCGCACTCGGACGCCGACGGGCACCGGTGAGGCCGGTGACCGCAGGCATGCGACAGCGGCCGCCACTGAGGGAACCGTCATACGGTACGGCGCGGCCGGATCAGGGGTCAAACGAGCCGCCCCGACACCCGTCCAGGCGGAACCCCGCATCGTCCCGCAGACCGCACTCCGCAGGCCGGACCGACACGCCGAAGCGCCCGCGCGGACCCGACCACCTCGTGTAGCGTCGCCGCTCAGTGCCGCGCCGGCCCCCGCCTCGGGGCCGTGGCGCACCGGCGGCCGCACCGTCGTACACAGGCTGTGGACAGACGTGTGGATCATCGGCGTACCGTGTGGCGGCACACCCGGTGCGACGTCGTCCGCCGGGGCGGCCGGGGGCGCACGCGGACGTCGAGACATCGAGAGGGGCGTGGCGTTGCCGGTGACCGAGCCGAATCTCGCGGACGTCTGGCAGGGCACCGTCTCGACGCTCGGCGACGCCGGGCTCACCGCGCAGCAGCGGGCGTTCCTGCGCCTGGCCCGCCTGGTCGGCCTCATCGACAGCACGGCGCTGGTCGCCGTGCCGAACGACTACACCAAGGACGTCCTCGAGCAGCGTCTGCGCGCTCAGGTCACCGACGCCCTCGGCGCCCAGCTCGATCGCGAGGTGCGGCTCGCCGTCACCGTCGACCCCAGCCTCGCGGTCGACGACCTGAGCGTCGACGCGAACGGCCAGCTCGGCCTGCTCGGCGGACCGGGCATCGAAGGCCCCGGCGACGGCACCGCCGACGGGCTCGCCCCCGTCGACCTGCGTGACGGCGTCGGCCACGACGGTCCCCGCACCCGGCTCGACGGGCACCGTGGCGCCGACCACCCCGACGACCCGGTGCTGACCCCGGCCGAGCAGCGCGTGGTGGCGGACGGTGCGATCAACCGACCGGGCGAGTCGCACCTGCTGAACGCCAAGTACACGTTCGAGACCTTCGTCATCGGCAGCAGCAACCGGTTCGCGCACGCGGCGGCGGTCGCGGTGGCCGAGGCGCCGGCCAAGGCCTACAACCCGCTCTTCATCTACGGCGAGTCCGGCCTGGGCAAGACCCACCTGCTGCACGCCATCGGGCACTACGCGCGCAACCTGTTCGGCATCCGGGTGCGCTACGTGAACTCCGAGGAGTTCACGAACGACTTCATCAACAGCATCCGCGACGACAAGGCGCAGGCGTTCCAGCGCCGCCACCGCGACGTCGACCTGCTGCTGATCGACGACATCCAGTTCCTGCAGGGCAAGGTGCAGACGCAGGAGGAGTTCTTCCACACGTTCAACACCCTGCACAACGCGAACAAGCAGGTCGTCATCACCAGCGACCTGCCGCCGAAGCTGCTGTCGGGCTTCGAGGAGCGCATGCGCAGCAGGTTCGAGTGGGGCCTCATCACCGACGTCCAGCCGCCCGACCTCGAGACCCGCATCGCGATCCTGCGCAAGAAGGCCATCCAGGAGCGCATGACGGCGCCGGACGACGTCATGGAGTACATCGCCAGCCGGATCTCGACGAACATCCGCGAGCTGGAGGGGGCCCTCATCCGGGTCACCGCGTTCGCCAGCCTGAACCGTCAGCCCGTCGAGCTGCCGCTCGCCGAGATCGTGCTGAAGGACCTCATCCCCAGCGACGAGGGCCCCGAGATCACCGCGGCGACGATCATCGGCCAGACCGCGTCGTACTTCGGGCTCACCATCGACGACCTCCAGGGCGTCTCGCGCTCCCGGGTGCTGGTGAACGCCCGCCAGATCGCGATGTACCTGTGCCGCGAGCTCACCGAGCTGTCGCTGCCGAAGATCGGCCAGCAGTTCGGTAACCGCGACCACACCACCGTCATGCACGCCGAGCGCAAGATCCGCCAGCTGATGGCCGAGCGCCGCTCGATCTACAACCAGGTCACCGAGCTCACCAACCGCATCAAGCAGCAGAGCCGCTGACCCCCGCGCGCCCGCTCACCGGCGCGCCGACTCCTCGCCACCGGACCCGTGGGTCTGCTATGTCTCCACACCCTGTGGAGAACTCTGTGGACGAACGGTGCGGCGGCGCCCCGAGCACCCGCCGTCCCTGCGGACGACGCGGTGCACAGCCTCGGGACGACCTGTGGACGACGGTGGACGACCGGTGGGCGGACCGCTCGCCCTCCACAGGCGTCCACAGCCCGACGGGGGCCGCCCACAGCCGTCCTCCCCAGGGCCGCGAACGGGCTGACCTGCACGCGGACCCCCTCGTCCACAGCGTCCACAGCCCCTATGACCACTACGGGACTCCCCAGGTGAAGGGTTCCCCACGAACGACAGGGATGCGGCCCGGGTGTGGACGGTGGTGGCCGTGGTTCCACGCCTCCCCGACGGCCACTAGTGTCTGAGCCCAGAGCAGAGCAGCGACGAGGACCTCCAGGGTCCCCGCGGGCGGTGGGGGTCTGGTGCCCCCCGCCCGTCACGCTGCCCGGACAGGGACGGTGGCCGTGAAGTTCAGGGTGGAGCGCGACGTCCTCGCCGAGGCCGTGACGTGGGCAGCCCGCGGTCTGCCCACCCGTCCGCCCGTGCCGGTGCTCGCCGGCGTGCTGCTGGAGGCCGCCACCGACGGCACCCTCACGCTGTCGGCGTTCGACTACGAGGTGAGCGCCCGGGTCAGCGTCGCGGCCGAGGTCGACGAGGCCGGCACCGTGCTGGTCTCGGGCCGGCTGCTGGCCGACATCTCGCGCAACCTGCCGTCGAAGCCGGTCGACGTCGCGACCGAGGGCCAGAAGGTGCAGGTCACCTGCGGCAGCTCGCGGTTCAGCCTGCTCACGATGCCGGTCGACGACTACCCGACGCTGCCGACCATGCCCGAGGCCACCGGCACGGTGCCCGGCGACGTGTTCACGCTCGCTGTCTCGCAGGTCACCACGGCGGCCGGCCGCGACGACACGCTGCCGATCCTCACCGGCGTCCGGGTCGAGATCGACGGCTCGCGCATGACGCTGCTCGCCACCGACCGCTACCGGCTGGCGATGCGCACGCTCGACTGGAACCCCGGCGGCAGCGACGCGGCCGCTGTCGCGCTGGTGCCCGCCCGCACGCTCGCCGACACCGCCAAGGCGCTCGGCGCCAGCGCGTCGGTCGACCTGGCGCTCGGCCGCACCGGCGCGGGCGACGGCCTCGTCGGCTTCGAGGCGGGTTCGCGCCGCACGACGTCCCGGCTGCTCGACGGCGAGTACCCCAAGGTCACGGCGATCTTCCCGACGACGACCGACGTCTCGGCGGTCGTCGAGACCGCGTCCCTGGTCGAGGCGGTGAAGCGCGTCGCCCTGGTGGCCGAGCGCAACACCCCGGTGCGGCTGCGCTTCACCGACGGCCAGCTGACCATCGAGGCCGGGCAGGGCGACGACGCGCAGGCGAGCGAGAGCATCGAGGCGCAGCTCGAGGGCGGCGAGGTCGAGATCGCGTTCAACCCGCAGTACCTGCTCGACGGCCTGGGCGCCCTGCACCAGCCGTGGGCGCGGCTCGCGTTCACGCAGCCGACGAAGCCCGCGCTGCTCACCGGGCAGGGCGAGGCCGACGCCGAGGCGGACGACAGCTTCCAGTACGTGCTCATGCCGGTCCGGCTCGCGAGCTAGGGCCCACCCCGCTTGACTCGTACGGCACACACGACGCAGACGACGGAGGACGACATGCAGCTGGGACTCATCGGGCTCGGCAAGATGGGCGGCAACATGCGTGACCGCCTGCGCGCCGGCGGACACGAGGTCGTCGGGTACGACCCGCGGCCCGAGATCAGCGACGCCGAGTCCCTCGAGGCGATGGTGGCCGCGCTCGAGGCGCCCCGCACCGTGTGGGTGATGGTGCCGAGCGGCGAGCCGACCCGGCAGACCGTCGCGAAGCTGAAGGAGCTGCTCGAGGCCGGCGACACCGTCATCGACGGCGGCAACTCGCGCTGGACCGACGACTCGGTGAACGCCGCGAGCCTCGACGAGCGCGGCATCCGCTACCTCGACTGCGGCGTGAGCGGCGGCGTCTGGGGCAAGGCGAACGGCTACGGCCTGATGGTCGGCGGCGCGGCCGAGGACGTCGAGCGCGCCATGCCGATCTTCGACACGCTGCGGCCCGAGGGCCCGCGCGCGGAGGGCTTCGTGCACGCCGGCAAGGTCGGCGCCGGGCACTACGCGAAGATGGTGCACAACGGCATCGAGTACTCGCTGATGCAGGGGTACGCCGAGGGCTACGAGCTGCTCGCGGCCAAGGACCTCGTCGAGGACGTGCACGGCACCTTCAAGGCGTGGACCCGCGGCACCGTCGTCCGCTCGTGGCTGCTCGACCTGCTGGTCAAGGCGCTCGAGGTCGACCAGGACCTGGCCGACATCACCGGGTACGTCGAGGACTCCGGCGAGGGTCGCTGGACCCTGGAGGAGGGCATCGCCAACTCGGTGCCCATGCCGGCGCTCGCCGCCTCGCTGTTCGCCCGGTTCGAGTCGCGCCAGGAGGACTCACCGGCCATGAAGGCCGTCGCCGCCCTGCGCAACCAGTTCGGCGGTCACGCGGTGCGCGCCACCGAGGCCGAGGACGCCGTGACGGCGGGCCCGTCGTCCGGCACCGGCGCCACCAGCTGACGGTCCGCCGCCGTTGCACGTCGCCCACCTGTCGCTGGCGGACTTCCGCAGCTACCCCACGGTCGAGCTTTCGCTCGACCCTGGGGTGACGGCGCTGGTCGGTCCGAACGGGCAGGGCAAGACGAACCTCGTCGAGGCGATCGGCTACGTCGCGACGCTCGGCAGCCACCGGGTGTCGAACGACGCACCGCTGGTGCGCTTCGGGGCCGAACGGGCGGTCGTGCGGGCCCAGGTCGTCCGCGACGGGCGCCCGACGCTGGTCGAGATCGAGGTGACGCCGGGCCGGGCCAACCGGGCCAGGGTCAACCGGGGGCCGGTGCCGCGGGCCCGCGAGGTGCTCGGCCTGCTGCGCACCGTGCTGTTCGCGCCCGAGGACCTGGCGCTGGTCAAGGGCGATCCCGGCGAGCGGCGGCGGTTCCTCGACGACCTGCTGGTGGCCAGGGCGCCACGGTTCGCCGGCGTCCGCAGCGACTACGAGCGGGTGCTCAAGCAGCGCAGCGCACTGCTGAAGTCGGCCGGGTCGGCGATCCGCCGCGGTCAGGGGGACGTGCGCACGCTCGACGTCTGGGACCAGCACCTGGCGACGGCCGGCGCCGAGCTGCTCGCGGCGCGGCTGCGTCTGGTGCGCGACCTGCGACCGCACGTCGCCACGGCGTACGAGGCGGTCAGCCAGGGGCAGGGGGCGGCCGAGATCGGGTACCGCTCGAGCCTGGCCGACGACCTGCTCGCCGAGGTGGCGGACGCCGCGGGCGGGGGCCGCGAGCTGCTGCAGGCCCGGCTGCTGGAGGCCACCTCGCGGATGCGCTCGGCCGAGCTCGAGCGCGGGGTCTGCCTCGTGGGCCCGCACCGCGACGACCTGTTGCTGCAGCTCGGGCCGTTCCCCGCCAAGGGCTATGCCAGCCACGGTGAGTCGTGGTCGTACGCCCTCGCACTGCGGCTCGCCTCGTACGAGCTGCTGCGGCACGAGGGCGGTGGCGACCCGGTGCTCGTGCTCGACGACGTGTTCGCCGAGCTCGACGTCGGCCGCCGCGAGCGGCTGGCCGAACTGGTCGCCGGCGCGGAGCAGGTGCTCGTCACGGCCGCCGTGCCGCAGGACGTCCCGGAGGCGCTGGAGGGAGCGCGCGTCGACGTGATGGCCGGAGAGGTCACGCGTGTCCGCTGACGGCGGCCCTTCCGAGGACGACGCGGCGGACGCCTCCGGGCCGGCTGCGGACGACGCGGCCGCGCCCGACGCCCCGGACGAGCAGGAGCGGGCTGCGGACGCGGCGCGCTCGGCGCTCGCCCGGGCCCAGGC
>NZ_BAAHBM010000071.1:14463-17552 GCF_054776675.1 Angustibacter aerolatus | reverse complement strand
GTCGACCAGCGCGATGCCCGCCGCGCCCGCGGCCAGCGTCCGGCGTCCGGAGCGCCGCAGCCAGGGCACGCCGCCGCGCTGCACCGGCAGCTCGACCAGCCGGTACGACAGCCCGGCCGCGGCCAGCGTCGCCAGCACCCGCACCGCCTGCACGAGCCACCACCGCGGCTCGCCGGGCGGCCCGGGCTGCGGCAGCAGCACCAGCACCGGCCAGTGCCACAGGTACACGCCGTACGAGACGCGCCCGAGCGCCACCGCCGGCCGCCACGAGAGGGCCCGACCCAGGGCCGACGCCGGCGCCTGCTCGACGGCGGCCACCACGAGCGCCACGGCGACGCAGAACGCGAGCGCCCCGCCCCGGTAGTACGCGGGGGCGGCGTCGTCGCCCAGCCCCAGCCCCGCGACGAGGCCCGCCGCGCCGAGCCACCCGGCCCAGGACGGCAGCCGGCGCAGCCGCGGCAGCACGAGGGTGAGCAGCGCCCCGACCAGCAGCTCCTGCACCCTGCCCTCGGTGCCGTAGTAGGCGCGCGCCGGCGCCCGCGGGTCGAGCTCGAGGGCCAGGGCGGCGGCCGACCCGGCCACCAGCAGCACCGACACGACGCCGAGCGCCCGGCGTCCGGCGTCCGACCGGCGGGCCCGTGCGGCGAGGCCGAGCACCACGGCGACCAGCAGCGGCCAGGCCGCGTAGAACTGCTCCTCGATCGACAGCGACCACGCGTGGCGCAGCGGCGAGGCCCCCGCGTACGCCGCGAAGTAGTCCTCGCCCACCGCCACGAAGTGCCAGTTGGCGGCGTACCCGAGGGTCCAGAGCACGTCGGCGCGCCGGGCCGGCCAGGTCTCGGGACGAGCCGCCCACCAGGTCGCCGCGCACACGACCAGCAGCACCAGCAGCAGCGCCGGCAGTAGGCGCCGCACCCGCCGGGCCCAGAAGGCGCCCAGCGCGATGCGTCCCGTGCGGGCGTGCTCGGCCAGCAGCAGGCCGGTGATGAGGTAGCCCGACAGCACGAAGAACAGGTCGACGCCGAGGAACCCGCCCGGCAGCACGCTGCCCGTCCCGGACCCCAGGTGGTAGACGACGACGGCGGTGACCGCGACCGCGCGCAGCCCGTCGAGGGGCGCGCGCCGCTGCTCAGGCGCCTGGCTCACGGGCGGGAGTGTGTCAGCGCGACCTGAGCAGCGCCTCGAGCAACCCCGGGAAGCGCTGCTCGAGCTCGTCGCGGCGCAGGGTGAGCAGGCGCTCGCGGCCGCTCGGCTCGTTGCGGACGACGCCGGCCTCGCGCAGCGTCTTGAGGTGGTGCGAGCGGGTCGACTTGGCCATGTCGCCGCCGACCTCGTGGCAGGCCACCTGCGTCATCGGCCCCGCGGCGAGCTGCTGCACGATGTCGAGCCGCACCGGGTCGCTCAGGGCGAAGAGGACGTCGGTGAGCGCCACCTCGCCCAGATCGGGGTGGGGAAGGACTCGACCGCCAGGCACGGTTCGACGATACTCGAAGCGTTCGGGAATGCGACGACGAGGTCGGGAGTTCGAAGACTTTCGAACGGTTGAGGACCCAGCCCCAGGAGACGTCGCATGCCGCCCACCCCGCTCGAGACCCAGACCGACACCGCGGTGGATGCCGCGCCGCGACCCGCGCGCCGCACGCTCGGCTTCTGGTGGCTCACCGTCTCGGCCGGCGTCCTGCTCGCCGCGTCGGCGGTGCCCGCGCCGCTCTACGTGCTGTACCAGGCGCGCTGGGGCTTCAGCGCGACGACGCTCACGATCGTGTTCGCGGTGTACGTGGTCGCGCTGCTGCTCGCGCTGCTCACCGTCGGCTCGCTGTCGGACCACCTCGGACGCCGTCCGGTGCTGGCCGCGGCGATCGCCCTCGACGCCGTCGCGATGCTGCTGTTCGTCGCGGCCGACGGGGTGAGCGACCTGCTCGTCGCCCGGATCGTGCAGGGCCTGGCCACCGGCGCCGCGATGGGCACGTTCGGCGCCGCGCTGGTCGACCTCGAGCCGCGGCACCGCCCGGGCCTGGCCTCGCTGGTGAACGGCATGGCCGCCTCGCTCGGCCTCGGCGTCGGCGCCCTCGGCTCCGGGCTGCTCGCCCAGTCGCTGGCCTCCCCCACCACCGCCGTCTTCGGCTCCCTCGCCGTGGTGCTCGTCGTCGCCGGCGTCGGCCTGTGGCTCGTGCCCGAGACCGTCGAGCGACGTCCCGGCGCGCTCGCCTCGCTGCGCCCGTCGGTGCACGTGCCGCCGTCGGCCCGACGCCGCTTCGCCGCCGTCGCGCCGGTGCTGATCGCCACCTGGGCCACCGGCGGGCTGTACCTCTCGCTCGTGCCGTCGCTCGTCGCGGGCGTGCTCGACGTGCACAGCCACCTGGTCGCCGGCGCCGTCGTCTCCGCGCTCATGCTGCCCGCCGCCGTCGCCTCGTACGCCGGGCGCCACCAGTCGAACGAGCGCCTGCTGCGCGCCGGCACCCTCCTGCTGCTCGTCGGCACCGCGGGCACCGTCGCCGCCATCGAGCTCGAGTCGCTGCCCGGCTTCGCGGTCGCCACCGTCGTCGCCGGCCTCGGCTTCGGCAGCGCCTTCCAGGGCGCCCTGCGCACCCTCGCCTCCTCGGTCACCGCCGAGCACCGCGCCGGGCTGTTCGCCGCCCTCTTCGTCACCAGCTACCTCGGCTTCAGCGTGCCCGCCGTGATCGCCGGCGTCGTCGCCCCGACCGTCGGCCTGCAGACCACCGGCGTCGCCTACGGCGTCTTCGTCATCCTGCTCGCCGCCGTCGCCGCCGTGCTCTCCGGCGTCCAGGCCCGCACCACCGCGGCTGCCGCCGACTGACGCGACCGGCACTCGGCGGTCCGCGCTCGTCGCCCGGCGCCCGGCACGGCGGCAGGCGGCAGGCGGCCTGTGTCGCAACAGATCTGGGCCCACGTCGCCACCGCTGATCGCGGCCTGACCGGAGTGCTCCTGGCCGTGCCGTTCGCTGGGCGCGACGGCGCTGCGCTCCGGTCAGCCGCAGGTCGGCGACCGCGGTCCGAGGTCGGCGTCGGCGCGCGGCACACGGCGCACGGCGCACGGCGCACGGCGCACGGCGCACGCGGTCAGCGGT
>NZ_BAAHBM010000071.1:0-14366 GCF_054776675.1 Angustibacter aerolatus | reverse complement strand
GGTCGTCAGCGCAGCGGTCGTCAGCGCAGCGGTCGTCAGCGCAGCGGTCGTCAGCGCAGCGGTCGTCAGCGCAGCGGTCGTCAGCGCAGCGGTCCGAAGGCAGCCGCCCTCAGGCAGCGATCCGCAGGCAGCGATCCGCAGGCAGCGCACGGCAGGCAGCGCACGGCAGGCAGCGCACGGCAGGCGTTCGATCGTCGTCCGCTGGTCGCGGCAGCACTGGTCGGCGCTGGGGATCGTGCTGTTCGCCGGGTGGGCGCTGCGCCTCGCTCAGCTGCAGGTCGAGGCCGGCGGTGGCGTCGCCCGCCGACGGTCGGGCGCGCCCGTCGTCCTAGGGCGCTGCGGCGGACCGCGTGCGCTGGCCGGGGACGGCGGCGTCCGCCGCCCCGAGCGACGCGGTGCGACCGGTCGGGGCGAGCCCGGCGAGCCGCACGGCGTCCTGCCGCGAGGTGGCGCCGAGCTTGCGCACCAGACCGGCGATGTGCCAGCGAGCGGTGCTCTCGCTCACCCCGAGCCGGGCCGCCACCCCGGTGGTGGAGGTGTCGCGGGCCAGCTGCTGCAGCGTCTCGTGCTCGCGAGCGGTGAGCCCGACCGTGCGGCCGTCGGGCAGGCGCAGGGTGCGTCCGTGCGAGCGGCGCAGCACCTCGAGCAGTCGGCCGACGTGCCGTCGCGACAGCGCGGGCTCCCCCGCCGCCGCGGCGCGCAGCGTGCGGCCGAGCGTCTCCGGAGCCGCGTCCAGCGACAACCAGCCGGCGGCACCGGCGCTCACGGCGCGCAGGAGCGCGTCGCCTTCGACGTCGGCGTCGTCGCGCGAGAGCACGACGACGGCGACCGCGGGCGCGACGGCCCGCACCGCCTCGACCACCGCGAGCGCGTCGGTCGCGTCGGTCGCGTCGGTCGCGAGCACCAGGCACAGGTCGGGCTGCTGCTCGACGACGACCTGGGCGGCCACCGACGCCTCGGCGCACCCGGGCGCGACGCGCACGCCGTC
Source organism: Angustibacter aerolatus (assembly GCF_054776675.1). Taxonomy (NCBI): domain Bacteria; kingdom Bacillati; phylum Actinomycetota; class Actinomycetes; order Kineosporiales; family Kineosporiaceae; genus Angustibacter; species Angustibacter aerolatus. The sequence continues at coordinate 13,378 of NZ_BAAHBM010000071.1, read as the reverse complement.
CAGCTCGAGGGTGTGCCGCACGCCGGCGGCGAGCACCTGCTGCGACCCGACGAGCACCACGGACAGCGGTCGCACCCCCGGCGCCACCGGCGTCTCGGCGGGCACCTCGGCGACCTGCATCTGCGTGTCTCCCCCGCGCCTCGAACCACCCCTGACAGACGTCAGCGTGGCAGGCAGAACCCCTGCGCCGCAGCGGTTCCAGCAGACTCCACCGCACGGGGCACGGTCGTCACGCTGGGCTCGGGACCGGTTGCGGAGCGGGTGGTCCGACGTACCTGGCCGACGGTCGGATGATCCGCGGGTCGCGCGCCTGCTCCAGCACGTTCGCCGTCCAGCCGAGCACCCTGGCGACCGCGAACGTCGGCGTGAAGGCCGAGCGCGGCAGGCCGCACAGCTCCATCACCACACCGGCGTAGAACTCGACGTTCGTGTGCAGCTCGCGGCCCGGCTTCAGCTCGGCGAGCACCCCGACCACCGTGCGCTCGACCTCGGTGGCGAGCCCCACCAGCGCCCGGGCCCGGGGGTCGTCGCCGCCGGCAGCGAGCTCCTCCGCGACGGCGCGCAGCATCCTCGAGCGCGGGTCCTCGGTGCGGTACACCGGGTGGCCGAAGCCCATCACCCGACGTCCCGATGCCACCTGCTCGGTGATCCAGTCGCGCGCTCGGTCCGGCGTCGCGATGGCGTCGAGCGCGTCGAGGGCGCGGCTGGGCGCGCCTCCGTGCAGCGGACCTGAGAGCGCTCCCACCGCGGCCACGAGGCACGACGAGACGTCCGCTCCCGTCGACGCCACCACTCGCGAGGTGAACGTCGAGGCGTTGAACCCGTGGTCGACCGTCAGCACGAGGTACTGCTCCAGCGCGCGCGCGAACCGCGGTTCCGGACGCCGACCGGTCAGCATCATCAGGTACGCGGCAGCGTGCCCGAGGTCGTCGTCGGGCCGCACCGGGTCGAGACCCGCACGGGCCCTGGCGGCAACGGCCAGCAGGGTCGGCACCGCGGCGGCGAGGCGCACGGCGTCACGTCGCCGCGACGGCTCGTCCAGGTCGTAGACGGGCTGCACCCCGAGCACGCCGCCCAGCAGCGAGAGCCCGGCACGCAGCGCCGCCAACGGGTCGGCGCACGCCCTGGCGAGGCCGGGCAGCACGGCGGCCACCTCGGCGGGCAGCTCGCGCGCCGCGGCCACCTCGGCGGCGAACGCCTGCGACTCCTGGGCGCCGGGCAGCCGACCCTCGAGCAGCAGGAACCACACGTCCTCGAGCGAACGGCGCTGCGCGAGCTCGACCGCGCTGTGCTGGCGGTAGTGGTAGAAGCCCTCGCTGCCACGCACGTCGCCGAGTGCCGTGCGCGTCACCACGAGCCCCTTCAGGCCGGGGGGCGCCTCCTGTGGCACGTCCGTCGTGGTCGTGGTCATCGTCGGCCTCCACATCGTCGTCGGGTTGACCACGGTGCGCTCGACATGATGAATCTGTCAACGTTGATACAGTCAATGCATGAGTCCACGCGGCGCCGCAGACGCATCCAGAGTGACCTCCCTGGAGGTCGCCGACCTGCTCGGCGTGCGGCTCGAGACCGTCTACGCGTACGCCAGCCGCGGGCTCCTGCACAGCGAGCGCGCCCCAGGGCGACGGGGCAGCACGTTCGACCGGGCCGAGGTGGAGGCGCTGCGTGGCGGCGCGCGGCGGCCGAGCTCGCACGGGTCGTGGCGCGGACCCGTCATCGACACCGACGTCACGCTGGTGCACGAGGGGCGGCCGTACCTGCGGGGAGTCGACCTCATCGAGCTGTCGCGCGTGACGCGGCTCGAACCGCTGGCCGGCTGGTTGTGGACCGGGCGGCCGGGCGGCCACTTCGAGCCCGAGCCCGAGCCGCTGGCGACTGCGCGAGCCGCCGTCGCCGCGCTCGGCGACGTGTCGACGGCCGACGCGCTGCGGGTCGCCGTCGCGGCAGCAGCGGCCGCCGACCCCCTGCGCTACGACGTCCAGGCGGCCGCCGTCGTGCGCACCGCGGGCTCGCTGATCGCGACGATGGTCGAGGCGCTGCCGCTGCGGGGCGGGTCGCGCGTCCCGGAGCACTCGCCGCTCGGTCGGCGGCTGTGGGCGCGTCTGACCGACGCCCGCGTCGACACCCAGCTGCTCGCCTGCCTCGACGCGGCGCTGGTGCTGCTGGTCGACCACGACCTCGCGGTGTCGACGGTCGCGGCACGCACCGCGGCATCGACCCGGGCCAACGTGCACGCGGTGGTGCTCGCCGCGCTCGCGACCATGGAGGGTCCGCTGCACGGCGGCGCGGGCACCCTGGCGACGCAGGCGCTGCGGCAGGCGGTCGAGGGTGGTGCGCGCGACGTGGTCGCGGCGCACCTGCGGGCCGGCCGCCCGGTCCCCGGCCTCGGTCACCGGCTCTACCGCGACGGCGACCCCCGTGGCCCCGAGCTGCTCGAGCGGCTGGACCGCACCCGCCGCGGCCGAGTCGCCGCCGCCGACGACTTCGCGCTGGCCGACGCCGCCGGGCAGGAGCCCAACGTCGACCTGGGGCTCGCCGCGCTCGGCGTGGCCGCCGGCATGCCGGACGACGCCGCCGAGGTGGTCTTCAGCGTGGCCCGCACCGTCGGCTGGGTCGCGCACGCGCTCGAGGAGTACGACGAGACCCCGCTCCGGTTCCGCGGCTCGGGCAGCTACCGCGGACCCCGCCCGCCGCAACCGGTCCCCGCCGACCTCCGGTAGCCACGGCGTCACGCCTCGGTCGGCGGCGCGGCGTCCTGGCCTGCCGAGATTGCGGCCAGTGGTCGGCGGAACGCCTTCTGCAGCAACCACGACTCGCATCTCGGCACCAGTGCGCCGTGGCCACCTGCCCTCCCCCGTGCCGAGTTGCCACTTCCTGGGGGTCCGGAGGGCGCGCGGGACCCCCGGAAGCGGCAGCTCGGCGGGGGTGTGGCGCGGGGTGGCTAGCCGGTGGCGCCGAAGCGCTCGACGCGGACGGCGTCCGGGGGCACACCGAGGGCGACGAGCAGCTGGCTGGCCGACTCGGCGAACCCGGCCGAGCCGCAGACCAGCACCCGGCGGCCGTCGCCGACGAACGGGGCCAGGTCGGCCTCGGCGAGCCGGCCCGCCGGACGGTCGCCCCGAGCCTGGCGCGACAGCACGATCGTGGCGCCGGCGTCGACCAGCTCGTCGGCGTACGGCAGCCGCGGCAGCGCCCGCGCCGCGACGACGAGCTGCAGGCGGTCGAGCGCCCCGACGTCGCGGGCGTGCCGCAGCATCGAGACGAACGGCACCACGCCGGTGCCCCCGCCGACGCACAGCACCGGGTCGGCGCCGTCCCAGGTGAACCAGCGACCCATCGGGCCGCGCACCTCGACCTCGTCGCCGACGCGCAGCTCCTCGGCGAGGAAGCCGCTGACCTCGCCCCCGGGCAGCCGCTCGACGAACAGCTCGAGCAGCGGGTCGGACGGCGCGGAGGCCAGCGAGTAGGAGCGCTGCGCCCGGTAGCCGTCGGGCGCCGTCAACCGCACGACGTGGTGCTGACCGGGCACGTGCACGACGCGGTCGGGCACCTCGAGGCGGAGCACGACGGCGCCGGGCGCGGGGTGGGACACCTCGCGCACCACCGCCGTCTGCCACGGCCCGGACGTCGGCACCGACGGCACCGCCGACACCGCCGTCACCGCCGTCACCGGTGAGGCGACCGGCTCAGTCACCCTGGTACCGCTGCTCGGACCACGGGTCGCCGCGGTCGTGGTACCCGTTGCGCTCCCAGAACCCCTGCCGGTCGTGCTCGAGCAGCGTCAGCCGGGTGACCCACTTCGCGCTCTTCCAGAAGTACAGGTGGGGCACGAGCAGCCGCACCGGTCCACCGTGGTCGGGCGACAGCGGACGGCCCTCGTTGCTCCAGACCACCCACGCCTTGCCGCCCGTGACGTCGTCGAGCGGGAGGTTGGTGGTGTAGCCGGTGGTCGACGTCGCCAGCACGTACGCGGCCTCCGGCTGCACGCCCGCGGCGTCGAGCAGCAGGTCGACGCTCACGCCCTCGAACGACGTCTCGAGCTTCGACCAGGTGGTGACGCAGTGGATGTCGCCGCTCCAGGTCGACTGCGGCAAGGCGTGCATCTCGTCCCACGACCAGCTCGACGGGCGGTCGACCAGGCCGTCGACCGACATCGTCCAGCGCTCGGGCCGCAGGTTGGGCGTGACCTCGGCGGTCAGCACCGGCCACTCGCCCTGCGTGTCGTACTGGCCGGGTGGCAGCCGCGGGTCGCGCTCCTGCCCGCGGCTGCGGAAGCCGCGCGTCACCGGTGCCATCGAACCTCCGGGTGGTCGTGGGGGGCCTCAGGGTACGGGTCGGACGGCGCGCGCGTCAGGCCAGCGGCAGCGCGGCGAGCGGCTCGTGCCGCGTTCCCCCGTGCCGGCCCTGGCCGAGGTGCGAGCGCACGAGGTGCAGCTCCCCCGCCGTCCAGGCCGGCCCCTCGTACGTCGCCAGCAGCCGCACCCAGCGGGTGACGTCGCGCGGCCGACCGAGCCGGGCGAGGGTCACGTGCGGGGTGAAGCGGGCGCCGTCGACCGGCGCACCGGCGCGGGCGCACGCGGTGCGGGTCGCGGCCGACAGCCGCTGCAGCTGCTCGCCGACGTCGTCCGCACCGCCCGGCGGCGCGACGAGCCCGGCGTACAGCACCCGGGCGGACGCGGCGTCCGGGAACGCACCACCGCCGGCCACGGCGAGGTCGAGCGCGGGGCGGCGTCCGGCGGCCTCGCTCAGCCCGTCGACCAGGTCGTCGAGCACGCGTTCGCGCACGTCCGCCGCGAAGGCCAGCGTCACGTGCCACTGCTCGGGACGCGACCAGCGGAGGTCCGCGTCGGCGTCGCGGCGCACGTCGAGGAACGCCTCGAGGTGCTCGACGGCCTCGGGAGGGGGCACCAGCGCCACGAACACCCGCATCGCGCCGAGGGTAGACGGTGGCTCAGCCCGCGCCGACCGCGGCCGGGTGTGGTCGACTGCGGTGCATGGAGTACCGCACCCTCGGCCGCAGCGGCTGCGCCGTCTCGAACCTCGCCCTCGGCACCATGACCTTCGGCACGGAGAGCGACGAGGGCGTGTCGCACGCGCAGCTCGACGCCTTCGTCGAGTCCGGCGGCACGCTGGTCGACACCGCCGACGTCTACAGCAAGGGCGTGTCGGAGGAGATCATCGGACGGTGGTTCGCCGACCGTCCGGACGACGTCACCGAGCGGGTCGTGCTGGCGACGAAGGGACGCTTCGCCACCGTGCCCGAGCCGAACGGGCTCGGCCTGTCGCGCCGCCACCTGACCCGGGCGCTCGACGCGTCGCTGCGCCGCCTCGGGCGCGACCACGTCGACCTCTACCAGGTGCACGCGTTCGACGCGCACACGCCGCTCGACGAGACCCTGCGCACGCTGGACGGCTTCGTGCAGCAGGGCAAGATCCGCTACTACGGCCTGTCGAACTTCACCGGCTGGCAGCTCATGAAGCTGGTGCAGGTCGCCGCCGCCCTCGGGCTCGAGGGGCCGGTGACCCTGCAGCCGCAGTACAGCCTGCTGGTGCGCGAGATCGAGTGGGAGATCGTGCCCGCCGTGCTCGACGCCGGCCTGGGCATGCTGCCGTGGAGCCCGCTCGGCGGCGGCTACCTGTCGGGCAAGTACCGCAAGGACCAGCGTCCGACCGGCGACACCCGGCTGGGCGAGGACCCCGACCGCGGCATGGAGGCGTACGACCGGCGCGGCACCGAGCGCACCTGGGACGTCGTCGCCGCGGTGCAGGAGGTCGCCGAGGCGCGCGGCGTCAGCATGGCCGAGGTCGCCCTCGCCTGGGTGACCGACCGCCCCGGCGTCACCTCGACCATCCTCGGCGCCCGCACGCTCGAGCAGCTCGAGACGAACCTGCGCGCCGGCGACCTGCACCTCGACGCCGCCGAGACCGAGCGGCTCGACGCCGCCAGCACGCCGCTCGCCGCCGACTACCCGTACGGCGAGCTGGGCGTGCAGCAGCGCCACCGCGACCTGGGCTGACCCACCAGCCGTGACCGCGGCCGGGCCCTGGCGTCAAGTTCTCACCAGGGTCTGTCAAAACCTTTCCCAAAACTAACGGTCGACGCCGGGCAGCGCGATAGCGTCCGCCGCATGCCGTTGCAGATCACCGCGATCCGACTGCAGGGCGGCCCGACGCACCGGCACATCAGCCGGCTGCAGTGGCGCCGCGAACCGGGTGGCGAGACCGGCGACTCCCCGCGCGAGGAGATCGTCCACTGGCTCGAGCGCTGCACCACCAACCTGGCGTTCGCCCACGCGGACGACACCGAGACCACGGTCACCGTCGTGCACCCGGCCGAGGGGCCGCCGTACCTGCGCACGGTCGACGACCGCACCTGGCGCGACGACCTGCTGCGGCTCCCCCGCTTCTAGCCGCGTCGCGCCGGCCTGACGGCCGGAGCGGGGGACAGCGAGCCCGGAGACGACAGAAGGCCCGGACCAGTGGTCCGGGCCTCCTGCGGTGGTAGCGGGGGCAGGATTTGAACCTGCGACCTCTGGGTTATGAGCCCAGCGAGCTACCGAGCTGCTCCACCCCGCGCCGTCGGCCCCGAGTGCGGGCCGAAGTGACTTCAGGTTACGTCAGCCGGGCCGCGCGGGGCAAATCGGGGACGACCGGTCAGCCCGCCGGGGCGGCGGTGCTGCTCGGCGTCGCAGCCGGCGAGGTCGCCGACGGCGACGGGCTCGCAGGCGCCGACGCACCGACCGACGCGCTGCCGGACGGCGTGGCGGACGGGCTCGCCGACGGCGTGCCGCCCGCCCCGCTGGCGCCCTCGGCGTCCGCGGTGACGGCCCGCTGCAGGGCGTCCTGCAGCCGCTTCTGCGCCTCGCCGTAGGCGGTGAAGTCCTGCTTGGCCAGCGCAGCCTGCCCGTCCTTGATGGCCTGCTGGGCGTCGGCGAGGGCCTGCTTCAGCTGCTCGGCCGGCGTGGTGGCCGGCGGCGTGCCGCCGGTACCCCCCGTGCCGCCCGTGCCGCCCTGGCCGGCGTCACCGGCGTCGGCCCCGGAGTCACCCCCGAACACCTGGTCGAGCGCCTGGTCGAGGGTGTCGGCGAAGCCGATCTGGTCGCCGAAGCTCACCAGCACCTTCTGCAGCAGCGGGTACGAGGTGGACCCGCCGGACCCGGAGCCGCGGACGTAGACGGGCTGCACGTAGAGCAGGCCGCCACCGACCGGCAGCGTCAGCAGGTTGCCGCTCTCGACCTTGCTGTTGCCCTGACGCAACAGGTTGAGTGCGGAGGACACCGTCGTGTTGCTGTTGAAGTTGTTCTGCACCTGGCCGGGGCCGGACACGACGGCGTTGCGCGGCAGCTGGAGCACGCGGATCTTGCCGTACCCGTCGGCCTTGCGACCCGCTGCGGTGCCCGCGTCGGAGTCGACCGCGACGAACGCGGTGAGCACGTTGCGGGAGTTGTTGCCGGCCGGGATGAACGTCGACGTCAGCGAGAACGAAGAGGTCTTCTGGCCGGGCATCTGCAGCGTCAGGAAGTACGGCGGCTGGTCGGTGGCCGCGCCCGTCTGCGTCGGGTCGTCCGGCACCTTCCAGAAGTCGTCGCCGCTGTAGAACGAGGTCGGGTCGGTGACGTGGTACTGCCCGAGCAGGGCGCGCTGCACCTTGAAGAGGTCCTCGGGGTAGCGCACGTGCTGCATGAGGTCGGCGCTCATCGCCGAGAGCGGCTGGACCGTGCCCGGGAAGACCTTCATCCAGGTGCGGAGCACCGGGTCGCTCGCGTCCCAGGCGTACAGCTTCACCGTGCCGTCGTAGGCGTCGACCGTGGCCTTCACCGAGTTGCGCAGGTAGTTGACGCGCTCGTTCGCGAGGGCCGTCACGCTCTGCGTGCGCGCGGTCAGCGAGTCGGTGGTCGCCTGCCCCAGCGTCGTGTTCTGTGCGTTGGGGTAGTTCGGCGAGGTCGTGAAGCCGTCGACGATCCACTGCACGCGGCCGTCGACGACCGCGGGGTACGGGTCGCCGTCGAGCGTCAGCCAGGGCGCGACCTTCTGCACCCGCTCGCGCGGCTGCCGGTCGAACAGGATGCGCGAGCTGGAGTTCACCTTGTCGGACACCAGGATGTTGAAGTCCTGCTGCTCGATCGCGAACGCCAGCCGGCGCAGCGGCGAGCCCATGGCGACGCCGCCGCGACCGGTGTACGTCGTGTACTTCTGACCGCTGGCGCTCTCGTCGGGGTAGTCGAACTCAGCCGGCTGCGAGCCCGACGGCGCGCCCACGATGGAGTACGACGGCGACTGCTCGCCGAAGTAGATGCGCGGCTCGTACTTGCCCAGCTGACCGGTGGGGGGCAGGTCGCCCTCGGCGAACGACGGCTTGCCCTCCACGGTGCGCTGGTTGCCGTACGCCGCGACGACGCCGAAGCCGTGGGTGTAGGTGGTGTGGTCGTTGACCCAGCTGCGCTGGGCGTCCGGCAGCCCGGACAGCTGCAGCTCGCGCACCGCGACCACGGTGTCGCGCGAGGTGCCGTCGATCCGGTAGCGGTCGACGTCGAGGCTGTCGGGGAAGGAGTAGTAGCCGCGCACCTGCTCGAGCTGGCGGAAGGCGTCGGAGACGAGGGCCGGGTCGACGAGCCTGATCCCCGGGACCGTGGCCGCGTCGGCACGCAGCTGACCCGCGGTCGCGCCGGTCTTCGCGTCGTACGCCTGGACGTCGATGTCCTGCAGCCCGTAGGCCGCGCGGGTCGCCTGGATGTTGCGCTCGATGAACGGTCGCTCGCGCGACTGCTCGCTCGGCTTGACCTGGAACCGCTGGACGACGGCCGGGTAGATGCCACCGACGACGACGGCGCACACGACGAGCAGCGCCGTCGCGATCGCCGGCAGCCGCCACGACCCCAGCCAGATGGAGGCGACGAAGACCAGGCCCACGACCACCGCCGCGATCGCGAGGAACATCTTGGCCGGCAGCACCGCGTGCACGTCGGTGTACGTCATGCCGGTGAAGTCGCCCTTGAGCGAGTGCCGGGCGGTGGTGAGCGAGTAGCGGTCGAGCCAGTAGGCGGCGCCGCGCAGCAGCACGAACAGGCCGACGAGCAGCGACAGGTGCACCCGGGCCGCGGTGGTGGTGCGGCCGTCGCCGCCCTGCAGGCGCAGGCCGCCGTAGAGGTAGTGCACGACGAACGCGGCGACCGCGGAGAGCACCGTCGCTGCGGTGAGCAGGCTGAGCACGAACCGCAGGAAGGGCAGCGTGAAGACGAAGAAGCCGACGTCGAGCCCGAACTGCGGGTCGCGCACGCCGAACGACGTGCGGTGCAGCCACTGCTCGAGCACCTGCCAGCGCTCGGACGCCGCCGCACCGGAGATGAGCGCCACCGCGACCGGGATCACCACCGTGGCGACGCGGCGCAGCGGCTCGACCTGCTCGCGGTAGCGGTCGAGGGCCGCCTGCTCGGGCGACACCGGCGCGTAGATCGGCCGCCGGTGGTAGGCGAACGACAGGCTCGCGGCGACGGCGGCACCGGTCAGCAGGGCCGCGACGACGAAGAGCAGCAGCCGGGCCAGCAGCGTGGTGGTGAAGACGCTGCGGAAGCCGATGGCGTCGAACCAGAGCACGTCGACCCACACCCGCGACCCGGCGACCGCCAGCACGACGACGACCGCGAGCACCGCGAGCGTCGGCAGCAGCGCACCGCGCCGGCGCGGACGCACCACGGGACGGTCACCGCTCCCCTGCGGACGGCGGCCACCCCAGGGTGGGTCGAAGCTCACGTCGGTTCCTCTCGATCGGGCGGTGGTGCGGGCCCGACCCCCGTGACCCTCGCCCCGAGACCAGCCCTTCGCCCGACCAACGTACCTGTGCCCCGCCACGTTCCTGCTGTGGTGCCGCTGTGCCTGTGGACGGCGACGCACCCTCCACAGGGCCTGCTGTGGCCGCCGGTGCCGGTGCGGCACGATGTCCCGGTGACCGACGCCCTGACCCGTGCCGTGCTCGAGACCGAGCGCCACGTCGCCGCCGCCGGCTGGGACCAGCCGCCGCGGCTGTTCGCCCTCGTCCGCACCGCCGGCATGCTGCGCCGCGAGCCCGGCCTCGCCCAGCAGCTGGGCCCGCAGGCCGTGCAGGCCGCGCAGCGCGACCCGGAGCACCTGACCAGCGTCGAGCAGGAGGGCGTGCCGCGGACGTCGTCGCTGGAGTCGGTGCTGGGCCGGCTGGCCTGGGGTCCCGACGTCGACGGCGTGGCGTTGATGGTGGAGCGGCTGGTCGTGCCGCCGAGCGCCGAACGCGACCTGCCCGACGCACCCGACGCGGCCGTCGAGCACCTCGCCGCCCACCCCGAGCGGGCGGACGTGCGGCTGCTGGTCGCGGTGCTGCGCGACGGCGAGCACGTGTGCGCCCTTCGCCAGCGCGGTCACGACGAGGACGGCTCGGTCGCGGTCGGCCCCGACCTGGTGCCCGGCCTGGTCGCCGCGCTGCAGGCCACGCTGGAGGGCTAGCGGCTACCTGGTGCAGGTGGGCAGCGACGCCCCGCGCCCGGCGGCGATGGCCTCGACCGCCGTCCGCGACTCGTGCAGCGACGACGTCCGCACCACGCGCAGGCCGTCGGGCACGTTGCCCACCACCTCGTCGCAGTTGTCGGCCGGCGCGAGGAACCACCGGGCGCCCGCCTCGCGGGCGCCGACCAGCTTCTGCGCGATGCCACCGATCGGCCCGACCCGGCCCGCGCCGTCGATCGTGCCGGTGCCGGCGATCTGCTGGCCCTCGGTCAGCTCGCCGGGCGTCAGCAGGTCGTAGATGCCGAGCGCGAACATCATGCCGGCGCTGGGGCCGCCGACGTCGCGGGTGCCGAAGCGCACGTCGAACGGCAGGTCGTAGCGCGGGGCGAGGCCGATGCCCAGCACCGTGCGGCCGTCCTGTGCCGTCGTGCTCGCGCTCACCTCGAGGTCGTCGCCGCCGCGGCGCAGGCCCAGCCGCAGCGTCGACCCCGCGGGCTTCGCGGTGATCGCGGCCCGCAGCGCGTCGCTGGACGACACGGCGGTGCCGTCGACCGAGCGGATGACGTCGCCGGCCTTCAGCACCGACGCCGCCGGGGCGCCGGCCGCGACGTCGGCGACGGCGACCGTCTCGGGCACCGTCACCCCCGCCTCGCGCAGCCCGGCCACCGAGGCGCTGGTCTGCGAGTCGGTCATCTCCTGGGTGTTCTCCGACTGCACCTGCTGCTCGGTCTGCCCGGGCGGGAAGACCTGCTCGACGGGCAGCACCGCACGGCTGCGCGACACCCAGCCCTGCAGCACCTCGCGCAGCGTCACCTTGTGCCCGGGCCCGCCGAAGACCTCGACGGTGGTCATGTCGAGCGTGCCCTTCGCCGGGTAGCTGGCGCGCCCGCTGATGGTGATGAGCTGCCGGCCGCCGACGGCACCGAGCACGTTGGTGACCGGCCCCGGCGCGTACACGGCGTACGGCGCCGGGAGCACGCTCACCAGGGTGGCCAGCAGCAGGCACAGCACACCCGTCACGACGACGGTGCGCCCGCGCGAGCCGAGCCGGTGGGTGCCGAGCGGTTCCTCGACCGGCGCACGCAGCAGCGGTCCGGTGCCGACGTCGCTCACTCTTCGCCTCGCTCGCTGTCAGCCGGGCCCGGGCGCTCCCCGGGCCGGCGCACGACGGACATCGCCGTGCGGAACCGCTCGTAGTCGTCGACCGCGTCCGCCCCGCCTCGCGGACGACGCTCGCGCCGCGCCAGCCGGACGACGAGGGCGACCACCGCGGTCACCAGCACCGGCGCGAGCCACCACGCCCAGAACGGCGCCCTCGACAGGGTCGTCGCGAGGTCGTCGGTCGGCACCGCAGCGATGGTACCGACGGTCGCTGGGCCTCGGCTGGGAGCGCGCCGGGAGGCCGCCGCGCTACGGCGACCCGACCCACTCGGAGCCGCCGTCGTCGAAGACCTGCTCCTTCCAGATCGGCACCTCCTGCTTCAGGGTGTCGATCGCGTCGCGGCAGGCGTCGAAGGCGGTGCCGCGGTGCGAGGCGGCGGCCGCGACCACGACGGCCAGGTCGCCCACGACGAGGTCGCCGACCCGGTGCACCGCGGCGAGGGCGTGCACGTCGTGCCGCTCGGCGACGCCGTCCAGGACGGCCCGCAGCCGGTCCTCGGCGGTCGGGTGCCCCAGGTAGCGCAGCGCCTGCACCGTGCGCTGCTCGTCGTGATCGCGCACGGTGCCGACGAACAGCGTGGTGCCGCCCGCCGCCGGGTCGCCCACGGCGGCCAGCACCGCGTCGACCGACAACGGCACGTCGCTGACCTCCGCCAGCCGGACGACACCGCCGGCGGGCCCGTCGGTGCTCACGAGCCGTCCCGTCGACGTCGCCGCCGCAGGATCGCGGCCGTGCCCACCAGCGCGACGGCGGCACCGGCCGCCCCGAGCGCGGCGGCGCGGCGGTCGAGCAGGCGGGCCCGCTCGGCGTGGTGCCCGCGCACCTGCTCCAGCAGCACGCCGAGGCACGTCTCGTTGTCGTACGTCGCCACCCACCCGGCCTCGCGCAGCCGCTGCGCCGACACCGCCCACGGGTGCACGACGTACGACAGGTCGCTGGCCGGCGTCGGCAGCACCCCCACCCGGTGCAGCCGCTCGGCCGTGCCCACCGCGAGCGCCTGCGGCAGCTCGACCCGGCGCATGCCCGAGACGCGCTCGACGTCGGCCTGCTCGAGCGCCCCGTCGGAGCCGACGGTGAGCGCGCCGTCGAGCCCCGCGGTCACGGTCACCGCCACCGCCTCGGCCAGGTCGTCGACGTGGCAGAACTGCCAGACCGTGCGCGCGTCGCGCAGCACCAGCAGCCGGGGCGCCTCGAAGTGCCGGCTGACGACCGTGTCGACGCCGGGGCCGACGATCGCCGCGGGCCGCAGCACGGCGAGCGCCAGCTGGGGGTGGGTGCGCGGCACCCGGGCCAGCACCTGCTCGACCTCCAGCAGATCGCCCACCACGCCGTCGTCCGGCAGCGCGCGCACGGGCGCGTCGTCGGGCAGCGGCACCGGGTTGTCGGCCTCCGCCCCGAGCACCATGGCGCTGGTGACGGCGACCAGCCGGCGCGCCCCGACGGCGGCCGCCGCCGTCGCGGTGGCCTGCGCGGTGCGGACGACGCGCTCGCGGCGGGCGGCGGACGGCTCGGCCAGCGCGGCGGCCAGGTCGGTCGGGGCGGCCAGCAGCTCGACGACGTCGGGACCGAGCAGCCGCTCGGCCACGCCCGGCCCGTCGATCGCACCCACCCGCCAGGTCGCGCCCTGGGCCGGCCCGCGCTCGACGTCGAGGGCGAGCACCCGGCTCACGGTCGGCTCGCCGAGCGCCCCGCTCGCGGTGCGGGCCACCAGCCGCTCGACGTCCGCCCGGCCGAGCTCAAGTC
>NZ_BAAHBM010000070.1:0-17603 GCF_054776675.1 Angustibacter aerolatus | reverse complement strand
GCAGCGCGCGACCGGCGGGTCGAGCTGGGCGTCGGCACCGCCGGCCTGCTCGGCGCGCTCGACCTCGACGACGGCACCTGGCTGGCCGCGACGTCCGTCGCCGAGGCGCTGCGCAGCGAGCTGGTCGGCTTCTCGGGGCGCTGGCACGCGGCCGACCCGTTGGCCGCCGCGCCGTCCGTCGACGTCGCCCGGCAGCGGCTCGGCCTGCCGACCGGCGCGCTGGTCGGCGGGCTGGTGCATCCGCCGCTCGCGGTGCGGCAGGGCCGGGTGGTCGACGTGCGGCGCGACGGCGTCGACCCGCTGACCCCGGCCGTGCGGGCCTCGGTGACCGCGGTGCTCGCCGACCTGGCCGACCGCCCCTTCGTCGCACCCGAGGCGCACCGCCTGCGCGAGCTGGGGCTGGGGCCGCGCGAGCTGGCCGTCGCCGAGCACGGCGACGCGCTGGTGCGGGTGGCGGAGGGGCTGGTGCTCGCGCCCGGGGCGGTCGAGGCGGCGGCCGCTGCGCTGCGCGGCGTCGACGGGCCGATCACCCCGGCGGCGGCGCGGGCGGCCTGGGGGACGACCCGGCGGGTCGCGATCCCGCTGCTGGAGCTGCTCGACGAGCGCCGGCTGACCCGGCGCGGGCCGGACGGCAGCCGCACCCTGCTGACCTGACCTGAACGGGCCGGGAACCGACGACGGGGCCGTGCGCGCCGTCATCGTGAAGATGTCGAACAGCCCGCACGGCCCCGTCGGTTCGGTCAGCCGACCGTCGCCACGCCCCGAGTTCCAGGCTCTCCCTGGCCATCAGCAGTGCGTCGCCCTCTGAGGATGCGCCCGAAGTGCCTGTGCCGCAACAGGTGGCGGCCCAGCTTCGTGACGCAAGGACCCTGCGGTTGCGGCCCCGCCCGGCGCGGGCCACGTTGGGGCCATGACGCAGACGGGTGACCACGAGGACCAGTACGTCGACGGCAACCTGAGCGTGCGCGGCGACGTGGTCGCCGGCGAGCGGCAGGCCGACCGCGAGGGCATCACGACCGTGCCCGAGACCGACTCGCTGGACGACGAGCTCGACACCACCCCGCGCAGCGACGGCCAGGGCGACGACCCGGGCCTGGACCAGTGGCGCCCGGTGGAGGGACCCGTCTCGGACGAGTGACCTCCACCGGGCGCCGGTGGGCTAGCGGGTGGTGCTGGTGTCGTCCTGGGGCAGCTCGACGACGTCGTGCTCGCCCTCGTAGGGCCTGCCGGTGAGCCTCGTGCGAGCGAGCTGCAGCAGGGTGGTGACCGTGCTGCCGGGGGAGTCCCAGTACTCCGCGGACTCGGCCGCGACCTTCAGCAGCGCGACGTCCGCGCCCTCGGGCCCGTCCTCGAACCACGCCGAGAGCATCGGGTTCCAGTAGTCCTTCGCCCGAGCGGTGTCGCGAAGCACCTCGCCGGTGCCGGCGATCGACACCCACGACGAGCGCGACGACAGCGCCACGTTCACCCGGGAGCCGGCCCGCACCGAGGTGGCGAGCCGGCTGTCCGGGTGCAGCAGGAACCACAGGTCGCCGTCGAACTCGGTCTCCTGCAGGGTCATCGGCCGGCTGACCAGGGTGCCGTCGGCGTCCACCGTCGTCACCATGCCGATCCGGATGTCCCTCGCGAGCTCGGCGACCTTGCGGACGTCGTCGGCCCTGCTGTCGTCGGACATCAGTGCTTGAACGCGTCCTTGACCTTCTCGACGCCCTGCTTGAGGTCGGCCTTGCTCTGGTCGGCCTTGCCCTGGTTCTCGCGGGCCTCGTCGCCGGTCGCCTTGCCCTCGAGCTCCTTGGCCTTGCCGCCGAGCTTCTCGAGCTGGTTGTCGGCCTTGTCGTCGGTCGCCATGACGATCTCCTCTGGTTGTCGGGACCCCCACCCTGCGCCGGTCCCGGCCGTCGCGCGACTCGAACCGGCTGGCCGAGCGGGCACGCTCCTGCTGCGGTACAAGCGGTTCGTGCACGTGCCGCCGACGCCGACCGACCTCGAGAGGCACGACCGGCCGACCAGGTCGCGCGGCTCGTCGACGCCGTCGGTCCGGACGCCTTCGCCGGCCTCTGCTGCGACCCGCTCGCGACCGTCGTGGTCGCCCCAGACGACGACACCGACCTGCTGCGCCGGCTCGGCGGCCCCCGCGCCCGGTCGCCGTGGGTGCGGCCCGAGCAGGCGCGCGGCAACGCGTACCGGGCCAGGGTCTGCGCGCGCTCGCGGCGGTGGGTGAGCACGAGGTGCTCGACCGCGTCGACGCGCTGGCCGACGACCCCGACCCGCGCGTCGCGGTGGCCGCGGAGCGGACCGCACCGGCTGCGCCGCCGGCTCGACCGCCCGTGACAGGGTGACCGGATGACGGCGGCGCACGAGGTGGTGCTGGGCATCGACCTGGGCACCGCCAGCAGCAAGGGCGTGCTGACGACGCCGGACGGCGCGGTGGTCGCCACCGCGGTGCGCGAGCACGGCATGTCGATGCCGAGCCCCGGCTGGTACGAGGTCGATGCCGAGCAGGTCTGGTGGGGTGACGTCGTCGCGCTCTGCCGCGAGCTGCTGCCGCAGGCCGGGGGCGCCCGGGTCGCCGGTGCGTGCGTGAGCGGCGTCGGCCCCGCCCTCGTGCTGCTGGACGCCGGGCTGCGGCCGGTGCGGCCGGCGATCCTGTACGGCATCGACACCCGAGCCGGCGCCGAGGTGGACGAGCTGACCGAGCGGTACGGCGCCGACGCGGTGCTCGAGCGCTGCGGCTCGGTGCTGTCGTCGCAGGCGCTCGGGCCGAAGATCCGCTGGGTGCAGCGGCACGAGCCCGACGTGTTCGCGCGGGCGCGGCACTGGCACGGCGCCAGCTCGTACGTCGTGGCGCTGCTGAGCGGCGGGCACGTGCAGGACCACGAGACCGCGAGCCAGTGCGATCCGATGTACGACGTGCGCGAGCAGCGGTGGTCGCCGTGGGCCGCCGAGGTGGCTGGGCACCTGCCGCTGCCGCCGCTGGTCTGGCCCACCGAGGTGGTGGGCGAGGTGCATGAAAACGCCTCTGCCGCAACGGGTCTGCCGGTCGGCACACCGGTCGTGGCCGGCACGATCGACGCGTGGGCCGAGGCCGCCAGCGTCGGGGTGCGTCGTCCGGGCGACCTCATGCTGATGTACGGCTCGACGACGTTCCTGCTGCAGGTGCTCGACCGGCACGTGGTGCACCCGCGGCTGTGGGCGACGTCCGGCGTCGACGAGGGGGTGCGCACGCTGGCCGGCGGCATGGCGACGTCGGGCAGCCTCACCCAGTGGGTGCAGCAGCTGGCGGGCGGGGTGCCGTTCGAGCAGCTCGTGCGCGAGGCCGGTGCGACGCCGCCGGGCGCCGACGGCCTGCTGCTGCTGCCGTACTTCGCCGGCGAACGCACCCCTGTGCTCGACCCCCTGGCGCGCGGAGTGCTGGCCGGGATGACGTTGCGGCACACCAGGGGTCACGTGTTCCGGGCCGTCTACGAGGGCATCGCGCACGGCACCCGGCACGCCCTCGAGCTGCTCGACGAGGCGGCCGGCCCGGCGTCCCGCGTCGTGGCGGTGGGCGGCGGCACGCAGGGCGGCTTCTGGACGCAGGTGGTGAGCGACGTGACCGGCCGCGAGCAGCTGGTGCCCGAGCAGACGATCGGTGCCTGCTACGGCGACGCGCTCATGGCGGCGACCGGCGTCGGGCTGGTGCCGCCCGGCACCGACTGGACCCGCGTCGTCCGCACCGTCGTGCCCGAGCCCGCGCACCGCGAGCTGTACGACGCGATGCACGCCACGTACCAAGAGCTGTACCCCGCCACGCTGCAGCAGGTGCACGCCCTCGCGCGGTTGCAGTCTGCTACGTGAGCGCGGTGACCGCCCTGGACGCCGGCGCGCGGCCGATGCGCTCGCCGAGCCAGGCGCTGGTCGCCACCAGGGCCGGCAGGTCGACGCCGGTGTCGATGCCCAGGCCGTGCAGCTGCCAGACGAGGTCCTCGGTGGCCAGGTTGCCGGTGGCGCTCATCGCGAACGGGCAGCCGCCCAGCCCGCCGGCGGACGCGTCGACGGTCGTGACGCCCTGCTGCAGGGCGACGAGCGTGTTCGACAGCGCCTGGCCGTAGGTGTCGTGGAAGTGCACGGCGAGCCGGTCGCGGCCGAGGCCGGCGGCGTCGAGCGCGTCGAGCAGCGCCACGACCTGGCCCGGCGTCGCCACGCCGATGGTGTCGCCGAGCGACAGCTGCGTGCAGCCCTGCTCGGCCAGCGCGACGACCGTGTCGACCACCGCGGCCACGTCGACGTCGCCCTCCCACGGGTCGCCGAAGCACATCGACACGTAGCCGCGCACGTCGAGTCCGCGCTCGCGCGCCGGCCCCACGACGTCCGCCGCCATCGCCAGCGCGTCGGCCCGCGAGCGGCCCAGGTTGCGCTGCGCGAACGTCTCGGTGGCGCTGACGAACACGGCCACCTCGCGCGCGCCGCGGGCCAGCGCCCGCTCGAGCCCGCGCGCGTTCGGCACCAGCACCGGCGCCCGCACGCCGGCGAGCAGGTCGCCGTCGAACGGCCCGAGCAGGTCGAGCAGCTGCTCGGCGTCGGCCAGCTGCGGCACCCAGCGCGGGTGCACGAAGCTCGTGAGCTCGACGGTGCGCAGCCCCGCGCCGACCAGCCGCCGCACCAGCTCGGCCTTGACCTCGACCGGGACGACCGCCGACTCGTTCTGCAGCCCGTCCCGGGGGCCGACCTCGTAGACCTCCACGCGCTCCGGCAGGCCCTGCAGCGGCGTCCTCGTCGGTGACCTCACGCCGCCGACCCTACGACGCGGCTACGAGGGGTGGCCGTCGACGGTCGCCTCGACGTCGTCGCCGGACGGTGCACCACCGACCGGCCCGGCCGCGGGCCGCTTGGGCTGCACGGTGTCGCCGGACGACGAGCGCCGCAGCCGCCGGCCGACCCACGGCCCGACGTACTCGCGCACCCACTGGGCGTCCTCGCGGACGGCGTCGCGGCGGGCCCGGGCCGGCTCGGCGGGCAGCGGCGTCGACCAGTCGTGCTCGCCGCCGAGCCCCAGCACCTCGCCGGCCTGCCACGCGACGCGCTGGTGGCCCTCCGACGTCAGGTGGATGCGGTCGGGCGCCCACATGCGGCGGTCCTGCAGCGACCGCATGCCCCACAGGTCGAGCACGTAGGCGCCGTGCCGCCGGGCGATCGACCAGAGGTGGCTGTTGTAGGTGGCGACCTTGCCGCGGGTCAGGCTGATGAGCGGCGACTGCACCGGGTCGACGCCGGTCGCCATCAGCACGTCGGCCCCGCCGGCCCGCAGCTGCTCGACCGCCGTCTCGATGCGGACGGCGAGCGCGTCGGGGTCGCTGCCCGGCCGCAGCACGTCGTTGCCGCCGGCCACCAGGCTGACCAGGTCGGCGCCCAGCGACAGCGCGGTCGGCACCTGCTCGTCGACCACCTGCCCCAGCAGCCGGCCGCGGACGGCGAGGTTGGCGTACCGCAGCTCGGTGCCGTGCGCGGTCGCCTGCGCGTTCGCGAGGTCGACCGCGAGCAGGTCGGCCCAGCCCCGGTAGGCGCCGTCCGGCTGCAGGTCCTCGAGACCCTCGGTGAACGAGTCGCCGCAGGCGACGAAGACGCTCCACCCCGTGTCGTCGTGCATCCGCCCATCCTGGCCCCGTCCGCCGGCGAGCGCGTCACGGGGTGGGGACGCGACGCGGCCCGCCCCCACCGAGGTGGGAGCGGGCCGCGTGCCGTGCCTCGTCAGCCCGCGGGGAAGCTGACGACCGTGCTCGGGCCCTGCACGTCGGGCGTCACCGCGGAGCCGGTGTCGTTCACGACGTGGTCGATGGTGCCCGCCTTGTTCAGCGAGATGGTGAGCAGGTCGTGCAGCCGGACGCCGGCCCGGACGGGCACCTCGAAGCCGCGCGTGGCGTGCAGCGTCGGGTCGACGTTCGTGTAGATGTAGCTGCCCATGCCCCAGGCCTCGTGGGTGCGCACCGAGTCGGCCACCTTGTAGGCGGCGTACCCGTTCACCCAGCTGCCGTCCGGCGCGCGGTGCCGCCACGCGGCCTGGTTCGGCGCGTCGTACGGCAGCTCGTTCTGGAAGAAGATCGTCCGGCCGCGCTCGCCGTTCCAGACCACGTTGTAGCCCTGGTAGTGCTCGACGAACAGACCGGTGGCGACGACGTCGTCACCGTTCACCACGACGCCGGTGCGGGCGGTGTTCTTCGTCCAGCCGACGCCCTCGCCGTGGTCGGCGCGCCAGGCCCAGATGTCGTCGAGCAGCGTGCCGTCGGTGTTGACCTCCAGGCTGACCGTCGCCTTGCCGGCGTGCGGCCCGCCGATGCGGAAGAACACGTCCTGCAGGGCGGTCGGCTGCCCGCTGCGGCCCACCGTGCGGCCGCCCGCGGCCCGGCTGCCCACCTTCAGCAGCACCGGCGAGTTGCGGCTGCCGGCGTCGAAGGTGAGCCCCGCGACGTCGACGCCCGGGACGTCGGCGATCGCCATCGGCACGACGCCGCCGACCGCGGTCAGCGACGGCAGGCCGAGACCGAGCACGACCTGGTCGCGGCGCACGACGTGGATCGTGCGGTCGACGTCGTAGACGCCCGGGGTGAGCAGCAGGTTCTTCCCCTTGCGCAGCTCGCGGTCGATCCGCTTCGCCGAGTCGGCCGGCGTCGCGACGAAGAAGTCGCTCAGCGGGCGCGAGGTGCCCTTGGTCGGGCCGTCCTGCCAGCTGGTGCCGACCGCGTCGCGGCGCGTGGCGGGCACGAAGACGCGCCAGCCGCCCTTCGCGTCGACGTACAGGTACGGCTTCTCCCGGCTCACCGGCGTGCTGGGCAGGGTGGTGTACGTCGGGTCGGGGAAGCTCTGCGCCGGGGCGCCCGAGGTGCCGGAGAACACCTGGTTCCAGACCGCGTTGCTCCAGCCGCCGCCGAGGCTGCTGCCGCGCACGTAGAACTGCTGCTGGCTGCCGTTGATCGTGGCGCCCGACACGGCGGAGTCCGCGATGTACCCGCCGCTCGCGTACTGCGGGCCGGCCGAGCAGTAGTCCATCAGCGACAGCTGGCCGTTCGTGACGTTCACCCGGCGCATCGGCGCGGCCTGCGAGACCGCCCAGAACTCGGTGCCCGACTGGCAGCCGGCCTGGCCCGTCACGTTGATGGTGAGGTTCGAGATCGAGCGCCAGAAGTTGTTCAGCGCGATGCAGCTCTGCGCGTTCGGGTCGGTGTCGGTGGGGGCCGGCTCGCACTGGTTCGCGACGTCGACCGCGCCGTTGATCGTGACGTCGGTCGGGCTCTGCCCGAGGCCGGCGACCTCCGTGTAGTAGCCGACCTGGAAGGTCAGCGGGTGCTCGGCGCTGCCGTACGTGCCGGGCTTGAAGAGCAGCGCGACCCGCTCGTCGCCGAACTGGTTCGCGATCTGCTGCGCGGCGACGGCGTCGACCTCCGCCTGGATCTCCTCGACCGGCTGGCTCGGGTCGAAGACGTGCACGGCGGGGCCGAGGTCGGGGTCGCCGGCGGCGTGGTGACCGTGCGGCGCGGCGGGCGTCGCGCGGACGGCGGTGCTGACGGTGGGGGCGGTGGCGCCGGCCGGGCCGGCGGAGAGGGCGAGGGCCGACGCGGCGAACGCGACGGCGGACGCCGCGGCGAGCGACCCGCGGCTCAGGGCACGCGGGGGGCGGCGGTGGGGCAGCTGCACGTGGGGGAGACCTTTCTGCCGGCCGGGCCTCGTTGCCCGGCACAACGTATTTCGGGGGTCCTGACCCGCTCCCGTCAAGTGCTGCGTGAGAGCGCTCTCACGGCGACGCTGCGTCGAGCACGGCCGATCGGCCGTGGCAGGGTGGTGGCCGTGGCGGAGAGCAGCGGCGGGCAGCGCGAGCCGGGCGCCTCGCGCGAGGCCCGTCGGGCGCGCAAGGCCGGCCGCGAGCCCGCGACCGGCCCGCGGCCCGTCGTCCCCGGGCCCGACCGCGACGCCCGGCACGGCCGACGCCGGCCGGTGCGCCAGGCCCGCCGGGCGCAGCAGCAGGCCTGGCAGCTGCTGCGGCAGACCGAGGAGCCGACCGGCCCGATGCCCATCGTCGACCGGCTGCGCGGCACGCCCTTCCGCGAGCCCAGCCGGATGGACGCCCCGGAGGACCGCCAGGGCCGCGAGGCCGTCGACCTCGCGCTGCGGCTCGGCGACCTGCTGTTCCGCAGCGGCGCGGGCACCCGCGAGGTCGAGGCCAGCCTCATCGCCACGACCACCGCGCTGGGGCTCACGCACGTCGACGTCGACATCACCGTGCAGTCGATCCTGGTGCAGCACGCGCCTCCTGGTCGCCAGCCGGTCACCATGCTGCGGGTCTCGCGCGGCGAGAGCCGCGACTTCGCCCGGCTCGAGGGCGCCCACCAGCTCGTCGACGACCTCGTCGCGGGCCGGCTGGCGCGCGGCGACGCCTCCGCCCGGCTGCGTGAGCTCGAGACCGCGCCCAAGCCCTGGCCCCGGTGGGCGGTCAGCGCCGCCTGGGGCCTGCTCGCGGCGTCCGTCTGCGTGCTCGTGGGTGGCGGGCCGACCGCCGTCGCGGTGGCGTTCGCGTCCTCGGTCGCCGTCGACCGGCTCGGGCGGGTGCTGTCGCGGCGCGGTGTCCCGGGTTTCTTCCTGACGTTCGTCGGCGCCGCCGTCGCCTCGGTGGTGGCCGTGCTCGCCGTCCGGGTCGGCCTGCTGCACCGCGGCGACGCCGCCCCGGTCGTGGCCGGCGCGATCGTCGCGCTGCTGCCCGGGCGGGCCATCGTGTCGGCGGTCGAGGACGCCATCGCCGGCTTCGTCGTCACCGCCTCCGGTCGCGTGCTGACCGTGCTGTTCAACGCGGCGGCCATCGTCGGCGGGGTGGGGCTCGGGCTCGGCGTCGCCCGCCGGCTCGACCTGACGCTCTCGGTCGACGCCGCCGGCACCAGCGCGCTCGACGTCGTGACCCGGGCCCTCGCCGCCGGCGTCGCCGCCCTCGCCACCAGCGTCGCGAACCGCGGCCGCGTCTCGCACCTGCTGCCGGTCGCGGTCACCGGCGTCGGCAGCTTCCTGGTGGTCGACGTGCTGCGCTCGCTCGGTCTGGCCGGCACCACCGTGGCCACCGCCTGCGCGGCTGCGGTCGCGGGCGCGCTGGCCCGGGTGATCGGCCAGCGGCTGCGCGCGCCCTCGCTCGTCGTCGCCGTCCCCGCCCTGTCGGCCCTGCTGCCCGGCCGCACCATCTTCCGCGGCATGAGCGAGGTCGCCGCCGGCTCGACCGCCGGCGTCCAGACCCTGCTCGCCGCCCTGACCACGGCGCTCGCGATCGGCGGCGGCGTCGTCCTCGGCGACCTGGTGGCCGCCCCGGTCGACCGGGGCGTCATGGCCCGCCGCGCCGCAGCCCGCGCCCGCAACGCCGCCCGCTGACCCGCTTCCCCGCGTGCCCCCCCCGCCCGCTGGTGCGCGCGCCACGTGAAGTCGGCTCGCGCACCGTCCGATGGGCGTGCACACCCATCGGACGGCGCGGCAGCCGCAGGAGGCCTCGGCCTAGGACAGGCACCAGTCGATCGGCGGCGCGCCCTGCTCGGCCAGCAGCGCGTTCACCTTCGAGAACGGGCGGGAGCCGAAGAAGCCCGAGCGCGCCGACAGCGGGCTCGGGTGCGCGCTCTCGACCCGCGGGACGTCGCCGAGCAGCGGGCCGAGCGAGCGCGCGTCGCGACCCCACAGGACGGCGACGAGCGGGCCGCCGCGGGCGACGAGGGCCCGGATCGCCTGCTCGGTGACCGCCTCCCAGCCGCGGCCGCGGTGGCTGCCGGACGCGCCGGGCTCGACGGTGAGCACCCGGTTCAGCAGCAGCACCCCCTGGTCGCTCCACGCCGACAGGTCGCCGTCGGCGGACGCCGGGCAGCCGACGTCGTCGGCCAGCTCGCGGTACACGTTCACCAGGCTGCGCGGCAGCGGCCGGACGCCGGGCGCCACCGAGAACGACAGCCCGACCGGGTGACCGGGCGTCGGGTACGGGTCCTGCCCGACGAGCAGCACGCGGACGTCGGCGAACGGGCGGTGGAACGCGCGCAGCACGTGCTCGGGGGCGGGCAGGTAGCCGGGGCCGGCCTCGTCGCGGGCCAGCTGCTCGAGCAGCCCGGCGACGACGTCCGCGACGGGCGCCAGGGCGCGGGCCCACCCGGGGTCGACGAGCTCGGTGAGCGGCGCGATCGGCACGGCGGCGACCCTACGCGGCGCGTGCGCGCCGTCGGCGCAGCACGGTCAGCAGCCGCTCGGTCGGCCCGCTGAGCAGCAGCAGGAGCAGCGGCCGGTACGACGCGGCCGGCACCAGCAGCACCAGCACCAGGCCGACGGCGACCCACGCGGTGGAGATCACCGTGCCGTCGCGCAGCGCCGTCAGCGGGACGTCGGGCTCGGCCGTGGGGTCGGGCACCACGCGCTGCAGGTCGGGGGTGCGCACGAGGTGGACGGCCGTCCACGACTCGGCGACCAGCGCCAGCAGGATGCTGCCGATGTAGAAGGCGGCCAGGCCGCTGCGGTCCGCGTCCAGCGTCGGGATGAGCGCCGTCGGGAACGGCAGCACGACGATCACGAACACCCAGACCAGGTTCGCCGCGAGGAAGCTGCGGTCGTAGCGGCCGACCCACTCGAAGAGCCGGTGGTGCGCCAGCCACATCCGCGAGATGACGGCGAAGCTGAGCAGGAACGAGCCGAGCTCGGGCAGGTGGTCGCTCAGCACGTCGAGCAGGCTGTCGGCCTCGCGAGCCTCGGCGGCGACGTCGACGAGCGGCAGCACGAGCAGCGTCAGCGCGATGGCGACGACGGCGTCGAGGAACGTCACGAAGCGGTCGAGCCCGCGGTCGGTGCGCACACCGCAGACCCTAGGCAGGTGGGCCGACCGGGTGACGTCCACCGATCCGTGCGCACGCTGTGCTCCCGGGTGTGACTCCCTGTGGCTCGACTCCCGGGGTCGGGAGCACGTACCCTCGGCTGGTCGCGCACGCGACGACCGACGTCCCGCCAGCGCCGAGTGCCACCCGGGCGAGCCGTCGGCACCACGAGCAGTCCGACGGGTGGCAGCGGGGGACCCACAGGTTCCTCGGCCGCTCAGGCGGCCTCGGGGTGGAGCCACTCACGTGGCCGGGAACTCACGTCCCGAACCCGACAGCTGACCTCGCAGGCGCGACGTGAGAGGCACCCGGCATGTCCATGCCCTACAACGGCCGCCACCGTGCGCCGTCCACCCCGAACCGTCCCGCCCGCGTCGCCCTCGGCCTCGCCGCCACCGGCGCCGTCGTCGCCGCCCCGATCGCGGTCGCGAACCCCGCCCAGGCCGCCACCGGCCGCACCTGGGACCGCCTCGCGAACTGCGAGAGCGGCGGCAACTGGGGCATCAACACCGGCAACGGCTACTACGGCGGCGTGCAGTTCTCGTCCGGCACCTGGAAGGCGTTCGGCGGCCGCAAGTACGCCGGCAACGCCCACAAGGCCAGCCGCCTCGAGCAGATCCGCATCGCCGAGAAGGTGCTCGACGAGCAGGGCTGGGGCGCCTGGCCCGCCTGCTCGCGCAAGCTCGGCCTCGACGGGTCCGACAAGCGCGGCGACGCCGAGCCGAGCCGCAGCCACGCCCGCAAGGCCCTGAAGAAGAAGAAGGCCAAGCACTCGACGACGAAGAAGTCGTCGTCGCACACGGCCCGCAAGAAGGCCAAGAAGGCGGCGACCCACAAGGCGGCGCGCTACACCGTGCGGTCGGGCGACACGCTGAGCCGCATCGCCGCTCGCAAGCACGTGCGCGGTGGCTGGAAGGCCGTCTACAAGGCCAACCGCTCGCACCTGTCGAGCCCCAACCGCATCTACGTCGGCCAGAAGCTCGTGCTGCCCCGCTGACCGACCGCACCACCTGCACCACCTGCACCACCGTGAGCCCGGAGCCGGGCCGGCGACGACGCCGGCCCGGCTCCGTCGTCTCCGGGCGCGGCCGGCTCCCGGGCGGGCGGCGACGCGCGGGAGAATGACACCCGTGTGGTTCGCGGTCTACCCTGGCCGACGGAGCACCCTGCTAGGAGGACCCATGGACGCCGCGCACAGCCCGTCGCCCGCCGAGACCGTCGGCGGCGGCGACAGCGACCTGTCGGAGCGCGACCGCGAGATCCTCGCCTTCGAGCGCCAGTGGTGGAAGTACGCCGGCGCCAAGGAGCAGGCCGTGCGCGAGCTGTTCGACATGTCGGCCACCCGGTACTACCAGGTGCTGAACGCGCTCATCGACCGCCCGGACGCGCTCGCCTTCGACCCGATGCTGGTGAAGCGGCTGCGCCGCATGCGCGCCTCCCGTCAGCGGGCCCGCTCGGCCCGCCGGCTCGGCCTGCAGCCCTAGGGCGTGTCCGACCCGAGCCGCGCCCGAACCGGCGCGCACCGCCCCCGCCGCAGCCCCCTCGCGGTGCTCGTGCCGCTCGCCCTCGCCGTCGCCGCGGTGGTGGCCCTGCTCGTCGCCGTGGGCGGCCTGCTGGGCGGTGGCGACGTCGGTGACGACACCCCGACCGCGAGCGCGACCACGAAGCCCGTGACCACGACCCGCACCACCACCCCGGCCACGACGCCGGTCACGAGCGCACCCGTCACCAGCGCGCCCGCCCCGAGCACCCCGGCGTCCAGCACGCCGGCCAGCAGCTCGAGCAGCTCGACCAGCTCGGCGGCGGTCGACCGGTCGGCCAGGGTGTCGGTACTGAACTCGACGCGCACGGCCGGGCTGGCCGCGAAGGCCGCCGCCACCCTGCGCACGGCCGGCTGGGCGGTCTCCGCCACCGGCAACTACCGGCAGGCCACGCCGCCCACGACCGTCTACTACCCGGGCGACCTCGAGGCCACCGCCCGCGCGGTGGCCGCCGACCTCGGCCGGTCGGTGCGGGTGCAGCCGTCGTCGCAGTTCGGCACCGCCGGTCTCACCGTCGTGCTGGGCGCCGACTTCAGCGGCTGACCCGTCGCGGCGGCCCCGGGCGCCGCAGCCGGCGGGGTGGTGGTGGCAGCTCGCCCGCGCGCAGGTAGCCGCCGTCGTGCAGCCCGGCGCCCACCTCGAAGCGGTTGGCGCACGCCGCGTCGCCGACCCGCAGCCACGACCACGCGGACGCGAGCCCGTACGCGAGCGGGAAGCCGAGCAGCCCGGCCCAGCGCGCCCACTGCTCGGCGTGCCGCGCCTCGTGGTGCAGCAGCGCCGGCCGGCGGGCCAGCGACGCGTCGTCGAGCAGCAGCAGCACGACGTCGCCGATCGTGACGGCGGGCGCGCGCGGCGCGGGGAACCGGGCCGTGTACGGCGCCGCCACCAGGACGCCGCGCGGGCCCCGGGTCAGCACGGCACCGGCCCGCCGCGCGAGCAGCCGGCCGAGGGGTGTGGCGAGCGTCAGGGCGTTCACCAGCCGGCGCCGTCGCTCGTCCACCGGTCGACCGTAGCCATTTGCACTCGGTGGGGTCGAGTGCTAATCATTGGACCTGGCACTCGCGACACGAGAGTGCCACCCGAACCTCGGTCGTCAGGTGAGGGCCCCGCCGGGAGCGTGACCAGAGCGCACCCGAGGGGTTCGTCCGTCGCGGGCACCTGCCGGTCAGCACCACCCGATCACGGGAGGAACCCCAAGCATGGCCAAGATCATCGCCTTCGACGAGGAGGCCCGGCGCGGTCTCGAGCGCGGCATGAACGTGCTCGCGGACGCCGTGCGCGTCACGCTCGGCCCCAAGGGCCGCAACGTCGTCCTGGAGAAGAAGTGGGGCGCCCCCACGATCACCAACGACGGCGTGAGCATCGCCAAGGAGATCGAGCTCGACGACCCGTACGAGAAGATCGGTGCGGAGCTCGTCAAGGAGGTCGCCAAGAAGACCGACGACGTCGCCGGCGACGGCACCACCACGGCGACCGTGCTCGCCCAGGCGCTCGTGCGCGAGGGCCTGCGCAACGTGGCAGCCGGTGCGAACCCGATGGCGCTGAAGCGCGGCATCGAGAAGGCCGTCGAGGCCGTCAGCAACGAGCTGCTCTCGATGGCCAAGGAGATCGAGACGAAGGAGGAGATCGCCTCCACCGCGTCCATCTCCGCCGCCGACCCGCAGATCGGCGAGCTCATCGCCGAGGCGATGGACAAGGTCGGCAAGGAGGGCGTGATCACGGTCGAGGAGAGCAACACCTTCGGGCTCGAGCTCGAGCTCACCGAGGGCATGCGCTTCGACAAGGGCTACATCTCGGCCTACTTCGTGACCGACCCCGAGCGCATGGAGACCGAGCTCGAGGACCCGTACATCCTCGTGGTCAACTCCAAGATCTCGACCGTCAAGGACCTGCTGCCGCTGCTCGAGAAGGTCATGCAGTCCGGCAAGCCCCTGGTGATCATCGCCGAGGACGTCGAGGGCGAGGCCCTGTCGACCCTGGTCGTGAACAAGATCCGCGGCACCTTCAAGTCGGTCGCCGTCAAGGCCCCCGGCTTCGGCGACCGCCGCAAGGCCATGCTCGGCGACATCGCGATCCTCGCCGGCGGCCAGGTCATCAGCGAGGAGGTCGGCCTCTCGCTCGAGACCGCCGGTCTCGACCTGCTCGGCCGCGCCCGCAAGGTCGTCATCACCAAGGACGAGACCACGATCGTCGACGGCGCCGGTGACACCGAGGCCATCGCCGGCCGGGTGAAGCAGATCCGCAACGAGATCGAGAACAGCGACTCGGACTACGACCGCGAGAAGCTCCAGGAGCGCCTCGCCAAGCTGGCCGGCGGCGTCGCCGTCATCAAGGCCGGCGCGGCGACCGAGGTCGAGCTCAAGGAGCGCAAGCACCGCATCGAGGACGCCGTGCGCAACGCCAAGGCGGCCGTCGAGGAGGGCATCGTCGCCGGTGGCGGCGTGGCCCTGCTGCAGGCCACCACGAAGGCGTTCGCCGACCTGCAGGTCGAGGGCGACGAGGCGACCGGCGCGAACATCGTCAAGGTCGCGGCGTCCGCTCCGCTGAAGCAGATCGCGATCAACGCCGGCCTCGAGGGCGGCGTCGTGGCGGAGAAGGTCAGCACGCTGCCTGCGGGTCACGGCCTCAACGCCGCGACCGGCGAGTACGTCGACCTGCTGGCCGCCGGCATCATCGACCCGGCCAAGGTCACCCGCTCGGCGCTGCAGAACGCCGCCTCCATCGCGGCGCTCTTCCTCACCACCGAGGCCGTCATCGCCGACAAGCCGGAGAAGGCCGCCCCGGCCGCTCCGGGTGGCGACGGCGGCATGGGCGGCATGGACTTCTGATCCACGCCTGACCCGCACGCTCGCCGACGGGCGGCGTCCCACCTCGGTGGGGCGCCGCCCGTCGTCGTCCCCGCCGCCGTCAGCGGAACATCGACGCGTTGCGCTGCTCGGCGGCGGCGTACTGCTCGCCCGCGCTGCCCAGGGCGCGCGAGATGAGGTCGAGCGACTCGCGCACGCGCAGCTGCGTCGCGCGCCAGTCGGCGGCCACCGCCTGGAACCGGGTGGCGGCCTCACCGCGCCAGGCGTCCTCCAGCGAGGTGAGCCGGGCCATCAGGGCCGCCACCTGCCCCTCGACGTCGGCGCTGATCCGGTGCACGTCGGCCGCGGCGGTGGCGATGCGGGCGGTGTCGACCTGGTACGTGGTGCTCATGCGGGCTCCTTCGGTTGTCGGGTGTTAGGTGGTGCACCCCGGACGCTAGGGCCTGTCGGCGTGCGGCCCGATCCGTCGTCCACAGGCCCGCTGCGCCGGGCGCCGAGCCGGCGTCGGGCCGAGCACGTCGTCCACAGGTCCGGCGGCACCGCCGTCTACAGTGCGCCGGTGAGCGTGCTCGTCGACCGTCCCGCCTGGCCGGCCCACGGCCGGCTGTGGGCGCACGTGGTGAGCGACGCCTCCCTGGCCGAGCTGCACGCCTTCGCCCGGCGGGCCGGGCTGCCGCCGCGCTCCTTCGAGGGCGACCACTACGACGTGCCGGCCGAGCGCTGGCACGAGGTGGTGCGGGCCGGTGCCCGCCCGGTCGAGGGCCGTGAGCTGGTGCGGGCGCTGCAGGCCTCCGGCCTCCGGCTGCCGAAGCGGCGCGGCGAGCGGGTGCTGGCGAGCTGGCCGCTCGACGACCCGGCGCGCGCGGCGCTGGTGGCCGCCGGGCTGCCTGTGCCCCCGCACGTGCGGGACGGCGACGGCGCGGTCGACTGCGTCGCCTCGCCGCTCGGTCCGCCGACCCGCCAGGGCACCGCGCTGGTCGTCGCGGACGGGGTGCGCGTGCACGTGGTGGCCGGCGGCCTGCCGGACGGCGCGGGCGGCGCGGACGGCGCGGTCGGCGCCGGCGGCACGGCCGTCGGGTACCTGCGGCTGCGGCTGCCCGACGAGCGCCTGCACCTGGCGGCCGTCCGCGGCCCGGACCACGCCGCCGCCCCCACCTTCCCGGGCGGGCCACCGGTCGAGCTCGTCGACGTGACCGCGGCCGACGGGCTGCCGCCCCTGCGGCTGTGGGTGCCCCTGCTGCGGCTCGTGCTGGGCCTGCCGGCGGAGTAGCCGCCCGTCAGCCTCGCAGGGTGCGCAGCTCCTGCTCCACGTTGTGCCGCGCGAGCACCTCCCAGCGCTCGTGCGCCTCGTCGGTGCGGTACAGCCGGTCGTGCGCCAGCAGCGCCTCGAGCACGGCGGCGCGGCCGGCCGCGAAGGCGTCGTCCGACACGTGCGCGTACTCGGTGCGGACGCCGGCGACGTACGCGGCGTAGCGGTCCGGGCCGGCGGCCAGCACCGCGAGGTCGGCGTCGCTCAGCACCCTGCCGTCGGCGGTGGTGGGGTCGTGGTCGGCCGTCATCAGCACGAGGTCGTGCACCGCCGCGACCCGCTCGGGCGGTGCGCCCCAGCCGGTGAGGGTCGTCCGGGCCAGCTCCGCGCTCGCGCGCTCGTTCGCCCCCGCGGTGGCGGTGGGGTCGTACACGGCGTCGTGCCACCAGGCGGCGGCCACCACCACGGGCAGGTCGTCGGCGTGCTCGGCGAGCAGCGCCACCGCGGTGAGCACCTCGCCGAGGTGCCGGGCGTCGTGGTACCCGCGGTGCGGCTCGCCGTAGCGGCCGAGCAGCCCCACGGCCGCGGCCTCGAGGTCGGCCCGCGGGACGTCGGGCACGAGGCGGCGCAGGTGGCGCACCCAGCCGCCGAGCAGGCGGGTGTCGTCCGGCACCGGTGCGGTGGGGGGCTGCGTCACGCGGCCATCGTGCCGCACCCCGCCCCGTCGAGATGCCACCTCCGGGGCACGGGACGCCGCTGCGGTGCCCCGGAAGCGGCATCTCGGCACGGGTGGGCGGGTGCTGGGCCAGGGGGGTGGCGGGGGCCCGGCTCGTCGGCGTTCGCAAGCAGCGGGCACGGGGGTGGGCCATATGCTGAGCCGACCCTGTCGCCGTCCAGAGGCACCATGTCACGACTGCGCTCCACCCGACCGACCGTCACCGCGCTCGCGCTCGACCCCGACAGCGGCCGCGGCGCGGTGCTGCCGCGTCTCGTGGTGGGCCTGCTGGTGCTCGCGGCCACGGGCGCCTCGGCGGGTCTGGCGCTCGACGCCGACCGCCGGCTGCCCGTCGTGGTGCTCGTCGTCGCCGCCGGCGTGCTCGCCGCCGTGTCGGCCGCCGTGCACGGGCGACCGCGCCTGCTGGGCAGCTACCTCGTGCCG
>NZ_BAAHBM010000069.1:0-17836 GCF_054776675.1 Angustibacter aerolatus | reverse complement strand
CCCGCCGTCGGCGTACCCCTCGAGCGCGTCGAGCACCTCGCGGGCGGCCGGGCGCGCAGCCGGGTCGACCGCGAGCTCGGCGGCCAGCACCGGGCGCAGCCGCGGGTCGACGCCCGTCAGGTCGCTGTCACCGCGCCGCACGCGGTCGAGCACGACGTCCATCGGTCCGCGGCCGAACGGCGCCCGGCCGCTGGCGGCGTAGGCGAGCGTCGCGGCCCAGCCCCACCAGTCGGTGGCGGTGCCCACGTCGTCGCCGTCGACCAGCTCCGGCGAGAGGTACCCGGGCGTGCCCATCACCAGGCCGACCGACGTGAGCCGGACGTCGTCGGCGACGTGCGCGATCCCGAAGTCGATGACCACCGGGTCGTCGTCGAGCAGCAGCACGTTGCCGGGCTTGAGGTCGCGGTGCACGACCCCCGCGGCGTGGATCGCGGTCAGCGCACCGGTCAGCCCGCGCCCGAGGCGCACGAGCTGGTCGGGTCGCAGCGGGCCGCCCTCGCGCACCACGGCGTCGAGGCCGGGACCGGGCACGAACCGGGTGACGACGTACGGCTGCTCGCCGTCGACGTCGGCGTCGAGCACCTCGGCCACCAGCGGGTGCCGCACCCGGCGCAGCGTCACGACCTCGCGGGCCAGCCGGGCACGGGCGTCGGGGTCGTGCGCGATGTGCGCCCGCAGCACCTTGATGGCGACGGCCCGCCCGCGCTGGTCGAGGCCGAGGTGCACGACGCCCATGCCGCCCTCGCCGAGCAGCCCGCGCAGGCGGTACGGCCCCAGCCGCGCGTCGTCCCCCGTCATGCGCACGACGGTACGGCAGCGACCTGCGCGGCCCAGGGAGCCGACGACCACCGGCCTCTGCGCACCGTAGCCCGCTCCTGGTGCCCGCACGAGCGGGCTGACGTGCGCAGACCGGGCTGAGCCGCGGAAAGGGCTCAGCCGTTGACGTAGCGCACGAGCTGGTCGCGCTCGAGCTGCAGGTCGTCGATGCGGTGCTTCACGACGTCGCCGATGCTGGCGATGCCGACGAGCCGGCCGTCCTCGACCACGGGCACGTGCCGGAAGCGGCCCTCGGTCATGGTGCGCATGAGGTGCTCGACGTCGTCGTCCGGCGAGGCGGTGGTGACCTCGGCCGTCATGAGCTCGCCGACGGTGCGCTCGAGCACCGCCGGGCCGTGCTCGTGCAGGGCGCGGACGACGTCGCGCTCGCTGACGATCCCGGCCACCGACGTGCCGTCCACCGAGACGACGAGCGCCCCGATGCGGTGCTCGGCGAGCAGGGCGAGCAGCCGCTCGACCGTGCCGTCGGGGGTGATGGTGACGACGTCGTCGCCCTTGCGCCTGATGACGTCCGCGATGCGCATGGTGCCGCCCCTCGTGCGCGGGCACGCCGCTGTGCCCGGGTGCCGCACCACGCTAGCGCCGCGCGCACCGGCACGACAGGGTGCGCGCACCCCTCTAGGGTTGGTCCCGATGACCGAGGACGAGGACGGCGACGGCTACGACCTGGTGGTGGTGGCGAACCGGCTGCCCGTCGACCGCGTGGTCGACGACGACGGCACGGTGCACTGGCAGCAGAGCCCCGGCGGCCTGGTGACCGCGATGGAGTCGGTGATGACCGGGCGCGAGGGCGCCTGGGTGGGGTGGTCCGGTGACCCGGGCGAGGCGCCCGAGCCGTTCGACGACGGCGGGATGCACCTGCACGCCGTCGGGCTGACCGCCGAGGAGGTCGCCGACCACTACGAGGGCTTCAGCAACGACACCCTGTGGCCGCTCTACCACGACGTGATCGTCGCCCCGCGCTACCGCCGCAGCTGGTACGAGGGCTACCGCCGGGTGAACCAGCGGTTCGCGCAGGCCGCCGCCGACCTGGCCGCACCGGACGCGACCGTGTGGGTGCACGACTACCAGCTGCAGCTGGTGCCGCAGATGCTGCGCGAGCTGCGGCCCGACGTCCGCATCGGCTGGTTCAACCACATCCCGTTCCCCTCGGTCGAGCTGTTCGCCCAGCTGCCGTGGCGGCGGGCGGTCGTGCAGGGGCTGCTGGGCGCCGACCTGCTCGGGTTCCAGCGGCGGGCCGACGCCGAGAACTTCCTGCGGGTGTGCCGCCGGCTGCTGGCGCTGCCCACCCGCGGCGACACCGTCACCGTGCCCGACCCGACCGGCGAGGGCACCCGCACGGTGCGCGCCGCCGCGTTCCCCATCTCGATCGACGAGCGCTCGCTCGAGGAGCTGGCGCGCACGCCCGCGGTCGTCGAGCGGGCCCGGCAGATCCGGCACGACCTCGGCGACCCCGAGCGGCTGCTGCTCGGCGTCGACCGGCTCGACTACACCAAGGGCATCCGGCACCGCCTCAAGGCGTACGAGGAGCTGCTCGCCGACGGCGTGCTGAAGCCGCCGGGGACGGTGCTCGTGCAGGTCGCGACGCCGAGCCGCGAGCGCGTCACCGCCTACCGGCTGCTGCGCGAGCAGGTCGAGCTGACGGTCGGCCGGGCCAACGGCGACCACGGCGCGATCGGCTCCCCGGCGATCCACTACCTGCACCAGTCCTTCGACCGGGCCGAGATGGCGGCGCTGTACCTGGCGGCCGACGTCATGCTGGTGACGCCGCTGCGCGACGGCATGAACCTGGTTGCCAAGGAGTACGTCGCCTGCCGGTACGACGAGGGCGGCGCGCTCGTGCTGTCGGAGTTCACCGGCGCGTCCGGCGAGCTCGACCGCGCGTTCCTGTGCAACCCGCACGACATCGACGGGCTGAAGACCACGATCCGCGCGGCCCTCGACGCCGACCCGCGCGAGAAGCGCCGCCGCATGCGGGCGCTGCGCCGCCGGGTGCGCGAGCACGACGTGCAGCGCTGGGCCGACGACTTCCTGGCGGCGCTCGTCGTCGCACCGGGGAGGCCCGCGTGAGCGACCTCGACCCCGCCGTCCGCGGTGCGCTCACCGAGCTCGCCCGGCACCGTCCGCTGCTCGTGGCGCTCGACTTCGACGGCGTGCTGTCGCCGATCGTCGACGTGCCCGAGGACGCCCGGCCGCTCGCCGGCACCACGCAGATCCTGCGCGACCTCGCCGACCGCGACGACGTCGTGCTGGCGCTGGTCTCCGGCCGCGCCCGGGCCAGCCTGGCCGCGGTGAGCGGGCTCGGCGAGCACGCGCTGCTCGTCGGCAGCCACGGCGCCGAGATCGACGGCGAGCACCCCGGGCTCGACGACGGCGAGCGTGCGCTGCTGCAGCAGGTGGTCGACGGCCTCGAGCAGGTCGCCACCGAGCACCCCGGTGCGCGCGTCGAGCACAAGCCGAGCGCCGGCGTGCTGCACACCCGCGTGGTCGAGGCCGGCCACGCCCGCGCCGCGACGTCCGAGGCGCTGCAGGCGATGTCGGGGCTGCCCGGCGTCCACGTGATGCAGGGCAAGGACGTCGTCGAGGTGTCGGTGACCGAGGCCAGCAAGGGCGCCGCGGTGCGCACCCTGCGCGAGGCGCACCACGCCGCCGCGGTGCTCTACGCCGGCGACGACCGCACCGACGAGACCGTGTTCACGACGCTCGGCCCCGACGACCTGGGCATCAAGGTCGGGCCCGGCGACACCGCTGCACGCGTCCGCGTCGCCGACCCGGCCGCCGTCCGCCTCCTGCTGCGCACCCTGCGCGACCTGCTCGCCGACGACGCCTGAGGCACCGCCGAGATCGCACCCGAGGAGGACGCCGGGGCCGGGGCGCGCGCCTAGGCTGCACGACGTGGCGCGCAGACCGTGGCTCCCTCGGGCCCAGGTGCGGCTGCGGGCGCACCCCACGGCGGTCGACACCGGCGTCGCCCTCGTGCTCGGGCTGATCGCGACGCTGTCGCCGCTGCCGGACGTCGCGGTGGCGCTGACCGGGGCGGGGCTCACGCTGCCGCTCGCGCTGCGCCGTCGGGCGCCGCTGGTGACGTTCGCGGTCGTCGTGGCCGCCGGGCTGGTGCTGCTGTTCCTGCCCGGCCGCGCGGTGCCCTTCGGCCTGGTCGGGGTGCCGGTGACCGTGCACGCGCTGGCCGCCTACGGACCGCGGTGGGCCGGGCGGGCGGGCCTCGCCGTCGGCCTGGTCGCCTCCGTGCTCGGAGCCGGCCGGTTCACGACGATCGACGGCGGGGCGCTGTCGCCGCAGGCGGTCTCGTTCTCGGCGGCGTCGATCGCCCTGCTGGTGCTGGCCTCGTGGGCGCTCGGGCACCTGCGTCGGCAGCGGCTGCTCACCGAGGCGCGGCTGGTCGAGCGGGCGCAGATGCTCGAGCTCGAACGCGGGCAGCAGGCCCAGCTGGTGGCCGCGGCCGAGCGGGCGCGCATCGCCCGCGAGCTGCACGACGTGGTCGCCCACTCCCTCGCCGTGGTCGTCGCCCAGGCCGACGGCGGTCGGTACGCCGCCCGCACCGACCCGGCGGCCGCGACCACCGCGCTGGAGACCATCGGCGTCACCTCGCGGCAGGCGCTGCGCGACATGCGGGGCCTGCTCGGCGTGCTGCGCGAGGGCGGCCCGGACGTCGCGCCGCAGCCGGGGCTCGCCGACCTGCCGGCGCTGCTCGCCGACGTCCGGGCCGGTGGGCTGCCGGTGACCCTCGACGTCGACGGGTCGGCCGCACCCATGACGCCGACCGCCGAGCTGGCCGTCTACCGCGTCGTGCAGGAGGCGCTGACGAACGTGCTGAAGCACGCCGGGCCGGCTGCCTCGGTGTGCGTGCGGATGCGCTGGCGCGGCGGCTCGCTCGACCTCGAGGTGGCGGACGACGGGCGCGGCGCGGGTGCGCCGGCCGGCGGAGCGGGTCACGGCCTGACCGGCATGCGCGAGCGGGTCGCGCTCGTCGGCGGCACGGTGGTCGCCGAGCCGCGGGCGACCGGTGGGTTCGTCGTCCGGGCGCGCTTCCCCGACCGCGGGCTGGCACCGGCATGACGATCCGCGTGGCGCTGGTCGACGACCAGGCGTTGGTGCGGGCCGGCTTCCGCATGGTGATCGACTCGCAGCCGGACCTGCGGGTGGTGGCCGAGGCGGGCGACGGCCAGCAGGCGGTCGAGGCGCTGGCCGCCCTGTCACCGCAGGACCGCGCCGACGTCGTGCTCATGGACGTGCGGATGCCCGTCCTCGACGGCCTGCAGGCCACGCCGCTGGTGCTGGCGCTCCCCGACCCACCCCGCGTCGTCGTGCTCACGACGTTCGCGATGGACGACTACGTCGTGCAGGCGATCGCGGGCGGGGCGAGCGGCTTCCTGCTGAAGGACGCCGAGCCCGAGGACCTGCTCGCCGCCATCCGAACCGTGCACGGCGGCGACGCGGTGATCGCCGCCCGGGCCACGTCGGCGCTGCTGCGTCACGTCGGGCCGCTGCTCTCGGCCGGTACCGCCGCCGCCCGCGGTGAGAGCGCTCCCACGGACCCTGCGGGACGAGCGCTCGTCGACCGGCTGACCGCCCGCGAGCGCGAGGTGCTGGTGCTCATGACGTACGGCGCGAGCAACCAGGAGATCGCGCAGCGCCTCGTCGTCAGCGAGACCACCGTCAAGACGCACGTCGGACGGGTGCTGGCCAAGACCGGCAGCCGCGACCGCGTGCAGGCCGTCGTGCTGGCGTTCCGCTGCGGCCTGGTCGGCGCCGACGACCTGCTGCGCGACGCGACGTCCTGACGCGAGGTCGTCCTGCAGGACGACACCGCGCCGGCGGCAGACCGTCCCGCAGGCCGACGCCCGACGACGTCGACCGCTCCTAGCGTCGACGACGTCACCCTCCCGACGTCGACCGGAGCCTCTCGTGCCGCGCAGCCGCACCCTCGAACCCGTTGTCCCGCAGACGATCCCACCCGCGTCGGTCGCCGTCCGCGCCACCGCGCTGCGCAAGGTGCACGGCACCGGCAGCACCGCCGTCACCGCGCTCGAGCACGCCGACCTCGACGTGCACCGCGGCACGTTCACCGCCGTGATGGGGCCGTCGGGCTCCGGCAAGTCGACGCTGGTGCACTGCCTCGCCGGTCTCGACGAGCCGACGTCCGGCGTCGTGTGGGTCGGTGGACGGCAGCTCACCGGCCTGCGCGACGACGAGCTCACCCGGCTGCGTCGCGACCACGTCGGGTTCGTCTTCCAGGCGTTCAACCTGCTGCCGGTGCTCGACGCGCGCGCCAACATCGAGCTGCCCTCGACGATGGCCGGACGCCGGGTCGACCGCGCGTGGTTCGACGACGTCGTGACGCGCCTGGGCATCGCGGACCGCCTGTCGCACCTGCCCTCGCAGCTGTCGGGCGGCCAGCAGCAGCGGGTGGCGATCGCCCGTGCGCTGCTCTCGCGGCCCGACGTGGTGTTCGCCGACGAGCCCACCGGCAACCTCGACTCGCGATCGGGCGCGCAGGTGCTGTCGATGCTGCGGGCCAGCACCCGCGAGGTGCAGCAGACGGTCATCATGGTCACCCACGACCCGGTGGCCGCGGCGTACGCCGACCGCGTGGTGCTGCTGGCCGACGGGCGCGTCGCCGGCGAGCTGCACGAGCCGACCGCCGACTCGGTGCTGCAGGCGCTCAGCCGGCTGGGGGCCTGACGTGCTGCGGACGACGCTCGCCCAGCTGCGGCACCAGGGGCGGCGCACCCTGTCGGCGACGGTCGCCGTCGTGATCGCGGTGGCGTTCGTGGTGGCCACGCTGGTGGTGAACGCCACGACGACCGCCACGGTCGAGCGGGCCGTCGCCGCGCAGTACCAGCACACCGACCTGGTGGTGACCGGCGACGGGCTGGACGCCGCGCTGCCGCGGGTCGCGCGGGTGCCTGGCGTCGTCGCCGCCGTACCCGACCGCGAGGTGGAGGTCGCGGCCCGCGGTCGCGGGGTCGACGACCAGGTCGCGATCCGCTCGGTCGCTGCGGACGCGGGGCTGGCGTGGCAGGACGTGACCAGCGGCCGCCTGCCCACCGGCGCGGGCGAGGTCGCCGCGTCGGATGGTCACGGGGTGCGCGTCGGCGACCGGCTGCACCTCACCGGCGCCGGGGACGCGGCAGCCGGGCCGGGCACCGACGTCCGGGTCGTCGGCCTCGTCGACCTGCACGGCGACCCGACGGCCGCAGGGGGGCCGTCGCTGTTCGCCACCGACGCGCAGGTGCGTGCGCTCGGCGGTGCCGAGACCTCGCAGCTGCGGCTGCGACCGGCGGCCGGCGCCGACCCGGACGCGGTGCGCTCGGCGGTGCGCGCCGCGGCGGGGGCCGACGCCACGGTCGTCACCGGTGAGCGGCAGGTTGCGACGCAGGTGCGGATGCTGACCGGGGGCACGGTCGGCCTGACCGCCGTGCTGCTGTCGTTCGCCGGGCTGGCCGTCGTGGTCGCCGGGCTGGTCATCGCGAACACGTTCGGCGTGCTGCTGGCGCAGCGCACCCGCGAGCTCGCCCTGCTGCGGTGCATCGGGGCGACGTCGCGGCAGGTGCGGCGCACCGTGCTGACCGAGGCGTTCGTGGTGGGCCTGGTCGCCTCCGCCCTCGGCGCCGCGGTCGGCGTCGCCCTGGCGGCGGTCGCCTCGTTCGTGGTCGGCCGGCTGGGGTCGCCGCTGCCGCTGACCGAGCTCTCGGTGCCGCCGTACGCCGTCGTGGCCGGCCTGGTGGTCGGGGTGGTGACGGACGTCGCGGCCGCCGCCGTCCCCGCCCGCGCCGCCACCCGGGTGCGGGCGCTCGCCGCCCTGCGCCCGCTCGCGACGGCGTCCGTGCGCAGCCGGCCCGGCGTCGTCCGCACGGTGCTGGGGTCGCTCGCGCTGGCCGCCGGCGTGCTGGTGCTGCTGCTCGGCACGTTCACGTCGCTGCTGCTCGTGGCCATGGCCGGCGGGGCGCTGAGCTTCGTGGCGATCGTGCTCCTCGGCCAGCTGTTCGTGCCGCCGGTCGTCGGGCTGGCCGGTCGGCTGGCGCGCCGGCTCGGCGGGGTGCCGGCGACGCTGGCGGCCGGCAACTCGGTGCGCAACCCGCGGCGCACCGCCGCCACCACGACGGCGCTGCTCGTCGGCGTGACGCTGGTCAGCATGGCGCTGGTCGGCGTCGCGTCGACCCGGGCGACCACGCAGGCCGCCCTCGACGGACGCTTCCCGACCGACGTCGTCGTCACCGCCGACACCGACCTGCCGCCCACGCTGCCGGCACGGATCGAGAGCCTCGACGGCGTCGCCCGGGTGGCCGCGCTGCCGGGCGCCCGGGTGACCGGGCCGCGCGGCGAGCCGGTGCGCGCCGTCGCCGTCGACCACGCGGCCGACCCCGTGCTGCGCGACCAGGTGGTGCAGGTGCCGGCCGCGGGCACGGCCGTCGCACCGCCGTGGCTGCTGTCGACCTGGGACGCCGACCCCGGCGACCGCGTCACGCTGCACGTCGGCGACCGACGGGTGCAGGTGCTCGTGCGCTCGGACGACGACGCCGCCGACCTGCTGCTCGCGCCGTCCGACCTGCACCGGCTGGCACCCGCAGCATCCGCGCGCGCGCTGTGGGTGCGGCTCGACGGCGGTCTGACCGACACCGACGCGGTGTCGCGCACCGTGTCGCGCACCGCCCTCGCCGCGGCGTCCGACGCGCAGGTCATGAGCCCCGCCATGGAGCGCGATGCGCTCGACTCGGTGCTCGACGGCCTGCTGATCGCGGTCACGGCGCTGCTCGGCGTCGCGGTGCTCATCGCGCTGGTCGGCGTCGGCAACACGCTGGCGCTCTCGGTGTGGGAGCGGCAGCAGGAGTCGGGGCTGCTGCGCGCGCTCGGCCTGCCCCGGCGCGGCCTGCACCGGATGCTGCTGTGGGAGGCCGCGCTCGTGTCGGGCACCGCCTCGGTGCTGGGTCTCGCGCTCGGCGCGGCGTACGGCGTCGCGGGCACCGCTGCGGCGCTCGGCCCGCTCGGCGACGTCCACGCGGTGCTGCCGTGGGGGCAGCTGCTGCTCGGCGTCGCCGTCGCCACCGCGGCCGGCATGCTCGCCTCGGTGCTGCCCGCCCGCCGCGCCGCCCGCACCCCACCCGTCGCCGCCATCGCCGCCGCCACCTGAGCGCCCACCCCACGCCGAGTCGGTCAGCGGGGGGCGGGGCCGGTCGAGCCGCGGACGACGAGCTCGGGGCGGAACAGGTACTCGGCACGCGGTGCGGGCTGGCCGGTGATCTCGTCGACCAGCGCGCGCACCGCCGCCTCGCCCATGCCGTCGACGGACTGGCGCAGGGTGGTCAGCGGCGGGTCGGTGAACCCGAGCAGCAGCGAGTCGTCGTAGCCGACCACCGACACGTCGCCGGGCACCGACAGGCCGAGCTCGCGGGCGGCGCGCACCGCACCGAGCGCCATCAGGTCGGAGCCGCAGACCACGGCCGTGCAGCCGCGCGCGATCAGCCGCACCGCTGCCGCCTGCCCACCCTCGACGCTGAACAACGACCGCTCGATGCACGGGTCGCCGCCGCCGGGCACCAGCGAGGCCATCGCCTGGCGGAACCCGGCGATCTTGCGGACGGCGGGCACGAAGCGGTCGGGCCCCACCGCCAGCCCGATCCTGGTGTGCCCCAACGAGACCAGGTGCGCGACGGCGAGCCTCGCGGCGGCCTGGTCGTCGCACGAGACGCACGGCGCCTCGACGTCGTCCGCGTAGCCGTTGACCAGCACGATCGGCAGCCCGCGGGCCAGGAGCGCCCGGTACCGCTCGTGGTCGGCCAGCGTGTCGGCGTGCAACCCCGACACGAACACGATGCCGCTGACGCTGCGCTCGAGCAGCATCTGCGTGTAGTCGTCCTCGTGGACGCCGCCGGGCGTCTGCGTGCACAGCACCGGCGTGTACCCGTGCCGGGCCAGCGACGTCTCGATCGCCTGGGCGAACGCCGGGAAGATCGGGTTGGTCAGCTCGGGCACGATCAGCCCGACGAGACCGGCGCTCTTGCGGCGCAACCGGCTGGGCCGCTCGTAGCCCAGCACGTCGAGCGCCGTCAGCACCGCCTGCCGGGTCGCGTCGGCGACGCCGGGTTTCGCGTTCAGCACCCGGCTGACGGTCGCCTCGCTGACCCCCGCCTGCTCCGCGATGTCGGCCAGGCGTGCGCGCATGCCCGGACCATAGCCGCCCCTCTGCCGGCCGAGCGGGCGACCGGCTACAGTTCGGCCAGCACGACGTCGTGCGGGCCATCCCGTACGACGGCACCTTTCACTCGGATCGTCCGGCACGTACCTGCCGGTGAAGGGATCGACTCGTCATGGCCACTGTCACGTACGACAAGGCGACGCGCGTGTACCCCGGGGGCGACAAGCCCGCCGTGGACGCCCTCGACCTCCAGATCGAGGACGGCGAGTTCCTCGTCCTCGTCGGCCCCTCCGGCTGCGGCAAGACCACCTCCCTGCGGATGCTCGCGGGTCTCGAGGACGTCAACTCCGGCCGCATCCTCATCGGTGACCGCGACGTCACCAACGAGGCGCCGAAGGACCGCGACATCGCGATGGTCTTCCAGAACTACGCGCTGTACCCGCACATGAGCGTCGCCGACAACATGGGCTTCGCCCTGAAGATCGCCGGCGTCGAGAA
Organism: Angustibacter aerolatus; assembly: GCF_054776675.1. NCBI lineage: Bacteria > Bacillati > Actinomycetota > Actinomycetes > Kineosporiales > Kineosporiaceae > Angustibacter > Angustibacter aerolatus. The sequence continues at coordinate 7,344 of NZ_BAAHBM010000069.1, read as the reverse complement.
GTCGGAGATCCGCAAGCGCGTCGAGGAGGCCGCCAAGATCCTCGACCTCGAGCAGTACCTCGAGCGCAAGCCGAAGGCGCTCTCCGGCGGTCAGCGCCAGCGCGTCGCGATGGGCCGGGCGATCGTCCGCCAGCCGCAGGTGTTCCTCATGGACGAGCCGCTGTCGAACCTCGACGCCAAGCTGCGCGTGCAGACCCGCACCCAGATCGCCTCGCTGCAGCGCCGACTCGGCATCACCACCGTCTACGTCACCCACGACCAGGTCGAGGCCATGACGATGGGCGACCGCGTCGCGGTGCTCAAGGACGGCCTGCTGCAGCAGTGCGACACCCCGCGCCGCATGTACGACCACCCGGACAACGTGTTCGTGGCCGGCTTCATCGGCTCGCCCGCGATGAACCTGCTCGACTCGCAGCTCACCGACGGCGGCGTCTCGCTCGGCGACAGCGTGCTGCCGATCGAGCGGTCGCTGCTCGGCGCCACGAAGAACTCGACCGTCACGATCGGCGTGCGTCCCGAGGACCTCAAGGTCGACCCGACCGGCGCGGGCCTGCCCGTCACCGTCGAGGTCGTCGAGGAGCTCGGCGCCGACGCGTACATCTACGGCTCGACCCCCACCGGTGGGGCCGACAAGCCGATCATCGCCCGGGTCGACGGCCGCCGTCCCCCGCAGAAGGGCGAGACCGTGCACCTGATCCCCGAGGTCGGGCACGTGCACCTGTTCGACAAGACGAGCGGCGAGCGCCTCGGCGCCTGACCGCACGGCACGGCACGTCGGCCCCCGGTCCTGCACAGGACCGGGGGCCGCGTGCGTGGTGGGAGGATGATCGCCGTGACGACGGTCCCGACGCAGCAGCTGCAGATCACCGCGGCCGCACCCGACCCCGCCCTGCTCGACCTGCCGTGGCAGCTGCCGCTCGAGGACTGGCCCGAGCGCACGCTCGCCGCGCTCCCGCGCGGCATCTCGCGGCACGTCGTCCGCTTCGCGCGGCTGTCGGGCAACGTCGTGGCGATCAAGGAGATCGGCGAGGACCTCGCCCGCCGTGAGTACGCCCTGCTGCGGCTGCTGAACCGGCTCGACGTGCCGAGCGTCGAGCCGCTCGCGGTGGTGACCGGCCGCCTCGACGCGGACGGCGCGCCGCTCGACCCGTCGCTGGTCACCCGGCACCTGCAGTTCTCGCTGCCGTACCGCGCGCTGTTCAGCCAGACGCTGCGGCCCGACACCGCCGACCGGCTCATCGACGCCCTCGCCGCGCTGCTCGTGCGGCTGCACCTGGCGGGCTTCTACTGGGGCGACTGCTCGTTGTCGAACACCCTGTTCCGCCGCGACGCCGGCGCGTTCGCCGCCTACCTGGTCGACGCCGAGACCGGCGAGCTGCACGAGACGCTGAGCGACGGCCAGCGCGAGCACGACCTCGAGCTGGCCCGGGTGAACATCGCCGGCGAGCTGATGGACCTGCAGGCCGGCGGGTTGATGGACGACGAGGCCGACGCCGTCGACGTCAGCGAGCAGATCATCGCCCGGTACCGCCCGCTGTGGGCCGCGCTGACCGAGCCCGAGTCGTTCGAGCAGGGTGAGCGGTGGCGGGTCGACGCCCGCATCCGCCGCCTGAACGACCTCGGCTTCGACGTCGACGAGCTGTCGATCTCGACCGACATCGGCGGCGCGTCGGTGCAGATCCAGCCGAAGGTCGTCGACGCCGGCCACCACTCGCGACGCCTGCTGCGGCTCACCGGCCTCGACGTCGGCGAGAACCAGGCCCGCCGGCTGCTCAACGACCTCGACTCGTACCGCGCGGCGACCGACCGGCAGGGCGACAGCGAGGAGCTCGTCGCCCACGACTGGCTGGCGCACGTCTTCGAGGCCGTCGTGCACGCGGTGCCCCGCCAGCTCGGCTCGAAGCTGGAGCCCGCGGAGGTGTTCCACGAGGTGCTGGAGCACCGCTGGTACCTGTCGGAGCGCCGCGGCTGGGACGTCCCGCTGCCCGAGGTCGTCGCCGACTACGTCGCCACGGTGCTGCCGACCAAGCCCGACGAGGCCGCCGTGCTCGGCGTCGACACCCAGGCCCTGCCCGTCGTCGACGCGAGCCCGGGCGGCACCCGCACCCAGCAGTAGCCCGCGCGAGATGGCCCGCGGCGGCCGGCACGGTCAGCGCGGGTCGGGCACCCGCTCGTACGTCGTGGTCGAGGTGTAGTCCTTGGCCGGTCCTCGGGCGTGCCAGGTCACCGCGAAGCCGGTGGCGGTCGCGTCGACGAGGCCGCGGTACAGGTCCGCGCCGCACCGGTGCTCGGCCCAGGCGCCCGGCGCCCAGTCGTGGAACGGGCGGCCGTCCTCGAACTCGACGCACCAGCCGTCCGCGGTCGCCCGCAGCCACAGCACCCGACGGAACGGCCGCTCGGCGCCGAGCCAGGTGAACCGGCCGCTCTCGGCCCAGCGCACGTCGTCGCCGACGGTCGAGAACCGCGCCTCGCCGCCTGCGGTGCCGTCGGCGCCGAGCAGCCGGTCGTGCAGGGTGCGCCGCAGCCGGTACGTGCCGGCCGGCGCGAGCGGCTGGACCGGCAGCGCCGTCAGCTCCCGCCGTGCTGACGGCGTCGGGCCACCTCGTAGAGCGTGACGCCGGCGGCGATGCCGGCGTTCAGCGACTCGGTCGCGGCGTGCATGGGGATCGAGACGATGACGTCGCAGGTCTCGCGGACCAGGCGCGACAGGCCCTTGCCCTCGCTGCCGACCACGATCACCAGCGGGTCGTGGGCCATCGTCAGCTGCGGCAGCTCGACCTCGCCGTCCATGTCGAGGCCGATCACGAAGCAACCGTCCTGCTTGAGCTGCTCGAGCGCGCGCGTCAGGTTGACGGCCCGGGCGACGGGCAGCCGCGCGGCGGCACCTGCCGACGTCTTCCAGGCGCTGGCGGTCATGCCGGCCGCCCGGCGCTCGGGCACGATCACGCCGTGCCCGCCGAACGCGGCCGCCGACCGGACGACGGCGCCGAGGTTGCGCGGGTCGGTGATGCCGTCGAGCGCGACGATCAGCGGTGCCTGCCCCGCGTCGACCGCGGCCTCGACCAGGTCGCTCGGGTGCGCGTAGGAGTACGGCGGCACCTGCACCGCGAGGCCCTGGTGGATGGCGCCGTCGGTGAGCCGGTCGAGCTCGCCGCGCGGGGTCTCGAGCAGCGGGATGCCGCGCTGCTGCGCCGTCTTCAGCGCCTCGCGCACCCGGTCGTCGTGGTCGATGCGGCTCGCGACGTACATCGTGGTGACCGGCACCTCGGCGCGCAGCGCCTCGACGACGCTGTTGCGGCCGGCGACGATCTCGCTGGTGGCCTTCGGCTTGCCGGTGCGCTGCGGCGGGCGGTAGCCCGACCCGCCGGTGCGGGCCGGTGCCCGGCCGCCCTTCGACAGCGCGGCGTCGCGCCGCTCGCCGGCCCGGCGCTTCTTCGCCGCGATGTGCTTGTCGCGATCGGCCGCCTTCGGCGTGGGCCCCTTGCCCTGCAGGCCCTTGCGCTGCTGGCCGCCGCTGCCGACGGTCGGGCCCTTGCGCGAGGCCCCCTTGCGGGTGGCGCCGCGGCGCTCGGAGTTCCCTGGCATCAGTCGTCCTCTCGTGGCTCGGACCGGGCGAGCGACCAGCGCGCGCCGTCCGGGGTGTCCTCGACCACGACGCCGGCGGCGGCGAGCCGGTCGCGCACCGCGTCGGCGGTGGCGAAGTCGCGGGCCGCACGGGCCTGCTGGCGGGTGTCGAGCTCGGCGGCGACCAGCGCCTCGAGCGCGTCGGCGGCCCGGGTGTCGACCGCGCCGGCGGCGACCGACCAGATCTCGTCGAGCGGGTTGATGCCGAGCACGTCGGTCATCGCCACCACCTGACGAAACGCCTCGCGCACCGCGACGTCGTCGTCCTCGTCGAGCGCGGTGTTGCCGGCCCGGACGGTCTCGTGGACCACGGCGAGGGCCTGGGAGACGTTGAGGTCGTCGTCGAGGGCCTGCGCGAACGCCTTGGGCCACGTCGCCTCGAGCACCGTGCCCTCGGGCTGCCCGGCGCGCAGCAGGAAGCCCTCGATGCGCTCGACCGCCGCCTGCGCCTCCTGCAGCGACTCGGGGCGGTACTCGATCGTCGACCGGTAGTGCGCGGCGCCGAGGTAGTAGCGCAGCACCAGCGGCCGCACGGTGCGCAGCACGTTCGCCACGACGAGCGAGTTGCCGAGCGACTTGCTCATCTTCTCGCCGCCGACGGTGACCCAGGCGTTGTGCAGCCAGTACCGGGCGAAGCCGAGACCGGCCGCGCGCGACTGCGCCTGCTCGTTCTCGTGGTGCGGGAAGCGCAGGTCGACGCCCCCGCCGTGGATGTCGAAGGTGTCGCCGAGGTAGCGGCGGGCCATCGCGGAGCACTCGAGGTGCCAGCCCGGTCGGCCGCGGCCGTACGGCGTCGACCACGAGGCCGTCTCGGGCTCGCCCGGCTTGGCGCCCTTCCACAGCGCGAAGTCGCGTGGGTCGCGCTTGCCGCGCGGGTCGGCGTCGGCGGCGGGCTCCATGTCGTCGAGCTGCTGGTGGGTCAGCTCGCCGTACGCCGGCCACGACCGGACGTCGAAGTAGACGTCGCCGTCGCCCGCCGGGTAGGCGTGGCCGCCCTCGACCAGCGCCGTCATCAGCTCGAGCATGTCGGGCACGTGCCCGGTCGCCCGCGGCGCGACGGTCGGCGGCAGCACGCCCAGCGCGTCGAGCGCCGCCTCGGTCTCGCGCTCGAACACCTGCGCCCACGCCCACCACGGGCGCCCGGCCTCGGCCGACTTCGCGAGGATCTTGTCGTCGACGTCGGTCACGTTGCGCACGAGCGTCACGTCGTACCCGTGGCCGCGCTCGAGCCAGCGCCGCAGCACGTCGAAGGCCACCGCGAAGCGGACGTGGCCGATGTGCGGCGACCCCTGCACGGTGAGCCCGCAGATGTACAGACCCACGTGGCCGGGCTGCAGCGACTCGAAGTCGCGCAGCTCGCGGGCAGCGGTGTCGTACAGGCGGAGGGTCACCCGTAGAGGTTACCCGGCACGCCGCGGTCGCCGTCCGTCGTCCACAGGGTGCCGGCGGCGGTCGCGGGGTAGGTTCACGGCATGCCGCAGACGGTGCAGGGCGTCGTCGCCCGCAGCAAGGGAGCCCCGGTCGAGCTGGTCGAGGTCGTCGTGCCCGACCCCGGTCCCGGCGAGGCGGTGGTGCAGGTGCAGGCCTGCGGCGTCTGCCACACCGACCTGCACTACCGCGAGGGCGGCATCAACGACGACTACCCGTTCCTGCTCGGGCACGAGGCGGCCGGCGTCGTCGAGGCCGTCGGGGAGGGCGTGACCGACGTGGCGCCCGGCGACTTCGTGATCCTCAACTGGCGCGCGGTCTGCGGGCAGTGCCGCGCCTGCCGCCGGGGCCGGCCCTGGTACTGCTTCGCGACGCACAACGCCGCGCAGAAGATGACGCTGACCGACGGCACCGAGCTGTCGCCGGCCCTCGGCATCGGTGCCTTCGCCGAGAAGACGCTGGTGCACGCCGGGCAGTGCACGAAGGTCGACCCCGAGGCGCCGGCCACCGCGGCCGGGCTGCTGGGCTGCGGCGTGATGGCCGGCTTCGGCGCCGCCGTGAACACCGGCGGGGTCACCCGCGGCGACTCGGTCGCGGTCATCGGGTGCGGCGGGGTGGGCGACGCGGCCATCGCCGGCGCCCGGCTGGCCGGTGCCACCACGATCGTGGCCGTCGACGTCGACGACCGGAAGCTCGAGTGGGCCAAGGGGTTCGGGGCCACGCACACCGTCAACAGCCGCGAGCGCGACGTCGTCGAGGCCGTGCGCGAGCTGACCGGCGGGTTCGGGGCCGACGTCGTCGTCGAGGCGGTGGGCCGCCCGGAGACCTACGAGCAGGCCTTCTACGCCCGCGACCTGGCCGGCACCGTCGTGCTGGTCGGCGTGCCGACGCCCGACCTCGAGGTGACCCTACCGATGATCGAGCTCTTCGGTCGCGGCGGGGCCCTGAAGTCGTCGTGGTACGGCGACTGCCTGCCCTCGCGCGACTTCCCGATGCTCGTCGACCTGTACCGCCAGGGCCGCTTCGACCTCGACGCGTTCGTCAGCGAGACCATCGGGCTCGGCGACGTCGAGGCCGCGTTCGAGCGGATGCACCGCGGCGAGGTGCTGCGCTCGGTGGTCGTGCTGTGAGCGGCGAGGTCCGGATCGACCACGCGATCCTGTCGGGGACGTTCTCGCTCGACGGCGAGACGTTCGACGTCGACAACAACCTCTGGGTGATCGGGGACGACGACGAGTGCCTGGTCGTCGACGCCCCGCACGACGCCGCAGCGATCGCCGAGGTCGTCGGCGACCGCGAGGTGCTGGCCGTCGTGTGCACCCACGCGCACGACGACCACGTCCGCGTCGCGCCCCAGGTGGCCGACCACTTCGGTGCGCCCGTGCTGCTGCACCCGGACGACCTGCCGCTGTGGCACCAGACCCACCCCACGCGGATGCCGGAGCAGGAGCTGCACGACGGCCAGGTGCTGACGGTCGCCGGGGTCGAGGTGCACGTGCTGCACACGCCCGGGCACGCGCCCGGCGCCGTCTGCCTGCACGTGCCGGCGCTCGGCACCGTGCTGACCGGCGACACGCTCTTCGCCGGCGGGCCGGGCGCGACCGGCCGCTCGTTCTCGAGCTTCCCGACGATCGTGGCCTCGATCCGCGACCGCCTGCTCACGCTGCCCGCCGAGACGGTCGTGCGCACCGGTCACGGGCCGACGACGACGGTCGCCGCCGAGGCGCCGCACCTCGCGGAGTGGCTCGACCCCGACCGCTGACGCCGCCACGACGTCGTCCACAGCAGCTCGCCGTCAGTTGACAAGCGCATCGCTTGTCGACTGTGCTTGCCGCGACGAGCAGCACGACGACAGGGGTGGGCGATGCGAGGGACGACGGACGACGGCGCGCACGAGGCGGCGGTCGCCGCGGCCACGCTCGGCGAGGTCGCCGCGGGGCTGGGGGCGCTCGGCGCTCCCCTCGGCCGGCAGGCACGGGCGATCGCCGCGGCCTGCGGCCGCTGGGCCCCGTGCGTCGACCTCGGCGCCGCCACGTTCGCCCGCTCGTGGGAGGCGTCCCTGGCGGCCCTCGCCGACGAGGTCGTCCGTGCCGCCGGTGCGTCGTCCGGCGCGGGCGCGCCGGCGTGACCACCGCCCCGTCCGTGTCGTCCACGACGGATCCGGCGGCACCCGGCTCGTGCGGTGACCCCCACCCCGGGGCGGGCGACGTCGACCTCGAGGCGCTGGACGCCGCCCGGTCGGCGCTGGCGGCGGCCGCCAGCCGGCTGCGCGGGTTCGCCGCAGACCTCACC